>JAGHDR010000312.1 GCA_021159825.1 Deltaproteobacteria bacterium
GTCTTTATGACGCCCCTTGATCTGCCGCCGGAAGTAGCCCGGTTTCTCCATGAGAAAGGGCACAGGGTGGTCATGCTGGCGGCTTTTTCGTTCGGCGTGCGGACCCGGGCCGCCTGGGGTCGGTAAGGGTAAGTGACAAGGAGTATTTCATGAGACGGTATCTCACGATAGTGTTCTGTATGGTGTCGGCAATTGTTTGTTTTCCATGGGCCGGGGCAACGGCGGGCAAGGCCTACATCTGGCATGACAAGGATGGGGGTGTCCATTTTTCCGACCAGGCACCTCATCCGGACGAGGCCGGTGGCGATATTGAGGAAAGAGAGTTCAAGGAAGCGCCCCGGCCGGAACCAAAACCCGTCACCATTTCCGATAACCCTATCGAACATGCGGTCCAGAGTACCTTTCGGTTGACCAACCGCAGAGGTGGCGGTTCCGGATTTTTCATCAATGCTGATGGGTTGGCTATTACGGCAAAGCATGTGGTCAAGGGGGCGACCTACAGTATGAAGGCCGAACCGGCCGGTGAAAAGAAAAAATATTCGGTGAAAATCATCAAGAAGAGTCGAAAGAATGATTTGGCGCTCATCCGGGTCATGATCAGGAAGCCCACGCCCTATCTTGAAATCAGAAAAACCGAAACACTGGTTCGGGGGGAGCCGGTCTGGGTGGTGGGGAATCCCCTGCTGGCGTTTAAGGAGACGGTCACCAGCGGTAATTTCAGCCGGATATTTCCCGGAAAAGACTTTAAGAAAGAACTGAAAATCAAGGCGCCGTACAAAGGGGACTGGGTCCAGTTTTCAGCCCCGGTCATCGGCGGGAACAGCGGGGGGCCCGTGGTAGACAAGGACGGCAGACTCATCGGGATCGTGAGCCTCGGGTTCAAGGCCTACAACGCCATCAACTTGGCCGTTCCCGCCTCCTATATTGAAAAAAACTTCGCCGCCCAACTCAAATAAGCCCTCCGTCCTCTGTCATCCGTTTTCCGTCAAACGCCCGAATCACCTCCGCCACCTCCCCCATGGTGTGCACCTTGAACGGCGCTTCCAACTGATCATTCCCATAGGCCACGAAACAGACATGAGCGGCCAGGGCCGTTTCATAATCCACGGATGAATCGCCGATGTAGATGGCCTGGGTTGGCGTAAGCTCAAAAAACGACAGAATTTTGAAAATGGACTCCGGGTGGGGTTTTGGGTTTTTCACGTCCAGGGAAGAGACCACCACGTCAAAAAGCCCGGCCAGGCCGTTTTGACCCAGTACTTCATCAATGGTGTTACTGCGGTTGGTGGCCACAGCCAGGTGAAATTCCGGCTGCAGCTTCAGCAGAAGATCCTCAAGCCCCGGGGCCACGATCATATCCTTGATGAAGGGGGTGTAGTCCATTTGCAGCCGGTATGCCTCGGCTTCCTCAAAATGGGGTGTTTTTCTGAAAATATATTTCACGGAATCGCTCCCCGTGGACATGTGTACATAGTCAATCTCTTCCGGTTCCATGGGCGGCAGATCGAAACGGGCCAGCAGGTGGTTGTAGAAATTGATGTTGGCTTGGCGGGAGTCAAACATGACCCCGTCGCAATCAAAGATGACGGCTTGTAACGGATTGTTATTGTGCATGACAGCTCCTCTATTCCATGCTGAATCAGCAGCGATGTCTTCTGTATTTCGATCAGTCCTACTGATAGGTCACCCTGAATACTTCTTCGATGGTGGTAATCCCTTGAAGGACTTTTCGTGCGCCGTCCCGGCGCAGGGTGGTCATGCCCCCTTCAATGGCGGCGCGCTTGATCGCATTGGCATCGGACGTTTTCAAAATCAGGTTCTTGATCGTTTCATCCAGGAGCATGAACTCAAAAATACCGGTCCGCCCCCTGAAGCCGGTATCCAGACAGGCGGGACACCCCCGGCCCCGGTAGACGGTTGCCCCTTCCGACATCTCAGGGGTGATGCCGATTTTTTGCAGGGATTCCTCGTCCGGTGCGTAGGCTTCACGGCAGTGGGGGCAGATGACCCGCACCAGCCGCTGGGCCAGGATGGCACTTACGGAAGAGGTGACCAGAAAAGGTTCAATCCCCATATCGATGAGACGGGTCACGGCGCCGGCGGAATCGTTGGTATGCAGCGTGGAAAAAACCAGGTGCCCGGTAAGTGCCGACTGAATGGCGATTTCGGCGGTCTCCAGGTCACGCACCTCTCCCACCAGGATCACGTCCGGGTCCTGGCGGACAATGGAACGCAGTCCCTTGGCAAAGGTGAGGTCGATTTTGGAATTGGTCTGGATCTGTCCGATCCCGTCAATCTGGTACTCGATGGGGTCCTCAATGGTAATGATGTTGATATCGGTTTTATTGATGGTGGACAGCGCCGCATACAGGGTGGTGGTCTTTCCGCTTCCCGTGGGACCGGTGACCAGGATGATGCCGTGGGGCGAGCTGATGAGTTGTTCAAAGGCGGCCTGATCCGTTTCGGGCATGCCCAGGTCCGTGACCTTGAGCAGCACGTTGGTCTTATCCAGCAACCGGAGCACCACCCGCTCGCCGAATGCCACGGGAATGGTGGATACACGGATATCGATATTTTTGTCTGCAATCCGGATTTTGATACGGCCGTCCTGGGGCAGCCTTTTCTCCGCGATGTTCATTTTGGCCATAATCTTGATGCGGGAAATCAGCGCCGACTGTATATGTTTGGGGGGCGACAGCATGTCGTAAAGGATGCCGTCCACGCGGTGACGAATGCGCAATTTGTGCTGGGAGTGCTCGATATGAATGTCGCTGGCACGCGCCTTGACTGCCTGACTCAGCATGAGATTGACCAGTTTTACCACGGGGGCGTCGCTGGTATCCTCCAGCAGATCCGTCGTCTCCTCGATTTCCGACAATATTCGGCCGGCCTCACCCTCCTGCATGTCTTCGATAACCCGTTCAGCGGAGTCCCTGCTCTCGTCGTAAGCCGCATTGATGATCGATAGGATGACGGAAACCGGGGCCAGCACCACCGGTGCGTCTTCAAGGTCCAGGAGCCGCCTGAGATCATCCAGAGCTTGAAACGCTAAGGGGTCATTAACAGCGATGGTTGTGGCCTCATGGGTGAAAACAGGGACCAGTTTGAATTTCTTGAGGAACTGAATGGGGACACGGTTGATAAAGGCCGTGTCCAGGTTTTCAAAGGGCAGGGTCATGGAAACCGGCAGGTCCCACTGCACCCCCAGGGCGCCCAGCAGGTCAGCTTCCGTGATTACCTTCCGGCGAATGAGGATCTCCCCCAGCCGTCCCCCCTTTTGTTCCTGGACCTCCAGTGCCCGCTGAAGGTGGGTTTCGGGCAGGTTGCAGATGTCTAATAGAATCTCTCCCAGGAGACGAAAAGGCGGGAAAGTTATTTGGGACTTGGGTTCTCCGGCTTCAAATTTCAAATTTCTAATTTCCAGTTTTCGTCGTTTCATCCGTCAGCGGTTTGGGTCTGGGCTTATCATACATTTTAATGACCCCCTCCTTGATTTGCTCGATCTGTTCCTTTTTATCCAGGTAAATTTTTCTGGCCTCGGCCGGGTTCTGAATAATGCGGGGCGTCAGAAAGATAAAGAGGTTGGTTTTTTGCCTTTTTTTGCTGGTTCCCTTGAACAACCAGCCCAACAGGGGGATATCGCCCAGGCAGGGCACCTTGTAGTCGGTGGTTGTGGTCTCGTCTCCGATGAGCCCGCCGATCACCACCGTGTTGGCGTCCTTGACGATAACCGTGGTCTGGGCCAGGCGCTTCCAGGTTTCAGGACGTCCCGTGGTGCTCAACACCCTGTCATCCACCAGCCGGGTGACTTCCTCGTATATTTTGAGGCGGACGAATCGTTCCTGGCTGATCTGCGGGGTGATCTTAAGGACCACGCCCACGTCCTTGTACTCATAGGAACTGTAGTCCAACTCCGCCTTGGTCGTTTCATCTCGTGTCTGGTAAGGCACGTTTCTTCCCACCATGATCTCAGCTTCCTCGTTGTCCGTGGTGAGGATCTGGGGGGTAGAGAGGATATGAACATCCCGGTCTTGTTGGTAGGCGTTCACCACCGCCGCCAGGTTGGGAAATTTTACGCCGGCGATTTCGATGGCTTCGCTGATGACCCCCATGGAAAAGCCTTTGGGCAAATTCTTCGCAATGCCCTCGACAGTTCTAAATCCGGAAGGACTGGATCCGGCAAAAGCCCCGGCGTTTTTTCCGTCGTAGGAAAACGTTTTAATCCCTTGCCATTCTACGCCCAGGTTGAATTCCTTATCCACGTTCACTTCCATGAACAGGGCCTCGATGAAGACCATCATTCGGGGAATATCCAGCTTTCGGATGACTTGTTCCAGCACAAGGTAGTCATCGTTGTCCGCCATGATCACCAGGGAATTGGTGGCCGGGTCCGCCACAATCCGTGCTTCTTTGGACAGAATGGGGGCCTTCCCCTTGTTTTTAGCCGCTGATTTTTTGGACGGAAGGGAAGTCAACACCTTGGTCAGGGCCTCGGCATTGGCATGCTGAAGATAGTACACATGGATGTCGCCCTGGCCCCGCGGGGCTTCTTTGTCCAGGAGCTTCACCAGTTTACGAATTTTGGCGGCATTGTCTTCCGATGACACGACAATCAGCGAGTTGGTTCTTTCGTCGGCCACAATTTTGGTGACGGTCTGGGGACCCGCGGTACGCTTCCGTTTCACGGCCCGCCGCTCGAAAACCGTGTTCAATGACTTGGCCAGGGGGCCGGCGCCGGCATGTTCAAGGGGAATAAGGGAAATTTCCTCGCCCACGCCTTCCACGTCAATGGCCCGGGCAAGACCCATCAGACGTTTGATGTTGGACTGCACGTCCGTGACAATCAGGGTTCGGGTCGGTGGATAGGAAACCATGACGCTGCTCTTGCTGATAAACGGGGAAAACAGCTTTTTCAGTTCGTCGGGTTCTGCATACCGCAGGGGAATCAGCTGCGTGACCACCTTGTCTTCCGAATCCAGGGCCTCCCGCCTCAGTCGGGTTTCCACGCTCATGGTTCGAGCGCTGGCCGCGGGAACGATCTTGATAATGTTCCCCGACGGCACCGTGGTAAAACCATGGATTTCCAGGACTGATTCAAAAACCCTGTAGGCTTCACCCACGCTGATCTTGTTGGGGGATATAATAGTCACCTTGCCCCTGACCCCTTTGTCGATGACAAAATTTTTCCCGGTCAGTTCGCTGATAAACTTGATGAAAATGGGAATATCCACCTGGTCGAAATCGATGGTCACAGCGGGTTTCGGATCATGTGATTTCAGTTTGGATTTTTCCTTCCGGACGGTAACCGGGGCCTTTATGGGCGTAGGCGAAGCGGGTTTCTGTATTTGCACAGCCCGTGTCGGAA
>JAGHDR010000061.1 GCA_021159825.1 Deltaproteobacteria bacterium
ATGGAACTCAGAAAATACATTCTCCGCAGGCTGGTCCAAATCACCATTATTTTTTTTGTGATCCTCACGGTGTTGTTCCTGCTGTTCCGTCTGGCCCCCGGGGACCCGGTTTCCCGAATGGTGGACCCGGACATGACGCCTGAAGATTCAGAGCGTCTGATCGTGCAGCTGGGCCTGGATAAACCCCTGGGAATACAGTACCTCATATACCTTAAGAATTTTTTTAGGGGTCAATTCGGGTATTCATTCCACTACGGGGAACCGGTGGTGGATATTATATGGGCCCGACTGCCCAATACGGTTTTACTCTTTACCACCGGCATTATTTTATCCGCCCTGGTGGGTATTTTCCTGGGCAAAATTGCGTCCTGGTACAAGGGGAAAAGAACAGACAACATCTTGACCGTGGGGGCGCTGGTGACCCACACGCTCTTCTTGCCTTGGCTCGCGTTGATCCTGATTTGGATTTTTGCTTATAAACTCAGTTGGTTTCCCATTAACGGCATGATCTCGGAGGAGGTATGGCTGGACCCTGACAACGGTTTCATCGTCAAGGCCCTGGATGTCCTCTACCATATGGTGTTGCCGCTCTCCACCCTGTTTTTGATCCATTTCGGCGCTTACCTCCTGATCATGCGAAGCGCCATGCTGGAAACCCTTAAAGAGGATTATATTATCACCGCAAGGGCCAAGGGTCTTGATGAAAAGATGATTCGGAACAAGCACGCAGCCCCCAACGCAGCGCTTCCGGTGGTCACCAGCGTCGGATTGAGCCTGGCTTTTTCCATCAACGGGGGGGCGCTGACGGAAACGGTTTTCACCTGGCCCGGCATTGGCCGGGAATTGGTGTTTTCGGTCAGTCAGAATGATTATCCTTTGGCACAAGCCTCTTTTCTGATGATCGCCATCGTGGTTTTGCTTGCCAACCTGGTGGTGGATGTTCTGTACGCTTACCTTGATCCAAGAATCAGATACTAACGCGGCATAGCCGCAGTTATCAGTTGACAGTTATCAGTTCTCAGGAGTAGCAGTTATTTTGAAAGCAGAAGGCATCGAATGGCATTTAAAAGGTTCCTTTGGGGAATAGATTGATTCCAACAGGCTTTTACTGACAACTGGAAACTGATAACTGACAACTTTCTTGTTTTTTGCGACAGTAAACCAGGAGTAAGGTACTAAACGGGAACCTTCATGACCGCAGACCCTTCAAGCAGCGAAATAAGCGTCCGGGAGCGCTACCCATGGCTTAATTCATTTCTGGATGGGTGGGCCATATTCAAACAGAGCCTTCTGGGTCGAATCGGCCTGACCCTGTTGATTATATTTGCTTTGATGGCCATTTGCAGTTACATCCCACCGTTGATCAACCCCATGTATAACCCCATGACCGGTGTAGACCCGGATATCTCTTGCTGTACCCCGCCCAGTTGGCGGCACTGGCTGGGAACGGATTTCATGGGACGGGATATTTTCAGTCAACTCCTGGCGGGCGCACGCGTCGCCTTCATGGTCGGTGTTTCCGCTGCCGTCATGAGTGTGGTTCTGGGAACGGCCATCGGCATGACCGCCGGGTATATGGGAAAATTCATGGACACCCTGCTCATGAGAACAGCCGACATGATCATGGTCATGCCCACCCTGTTGTTTGTTTTGATCATCTCTTCCGTTTTCGGCCAGCTTAACATCTGGACCATTGTTATTATCATCGCCCTGTTCAGATGGCCCGGCGTCTCCCGAATGATTCGTGGTCAGACCCTTTCCCTCAAGCATCGCCCTTTTATCGAAGCGGCCAAAATGGCGGGGGCCGGCCATTTCCGGATTATCTTCAGGCATATCATGCCCAATGTGTTGCCCATGGCATTTCTGTTCATGACATTCCGGGTGACGTCCGCCATCATTATTGAAGCATCGCTGGCATTCTTAGGGTTTGGTGATCCGGGAACCGTCAGTTGGGGGATGATGCTGCAATGGGTCTGGAAAACCGGATATATGTTTAAGGCCCTTTACTGGCTTCTTCCGCCGGGGATTTGCATTTCATTGATTACCCTTTCTTTTTATATGCTGGGTCGCGCCATGGATGAAGTGTTGGACCCGAGACTACGAAAGGAGGACCAGACGGATTAAATGGCCCTACTTGAAGTTGACAATTTAAGCATCGGATATCGCACCAAACAAGGCTATCTCAAGGCCGTGGAAGGGGTGTCCTTTACCCTGGATGAGGGGCGATCTTTGGGTTTTGTAGGCGAATCGGGGTGTGGAAAAACCACCATCGGCATGGCCCTGATGGGGTTGATGCCCCCCAATGGTTCTGTCGGGCAGGGACGTATTCTCTTTGAGGGACAGGATCTTCTGAAAATGACGGAAGCCCAAAGAAGAAAAACACGTGGGAGCCGGATTGCCATGATTTTTCAGGCCGCCATGAATGCCATGAACCCGGTGCAGCGTGTGGGGGATCAGGTTGCGGAAGCCATCCTGGTGCATAACCCGGCCGTGGAAAAGGAAGCGGCCCTGCACCAGGTGGAAGAACTTTTCGATCTGGTGGGAATCCCACGGGATCGTTTGAGAGGTTATCCCCACCAATACAGCGGCGGCATGAAACAGCGGGCTATTATCGCCATGGCCCTGGCCTGCAAACCCAAACTGATCATTGCGGATGAGCCCACCACCGCGCTGGACGTCATTGTTCAGGATCAGATTCTGACGGAAATCAAGGATCTTCAGAAAGAATTTAACATCGGCGTTATTTTTATCTC
>JAGHDR010000103.1 GCA_021159825.1 Deltaproteobacteria bacterium
GTATGGCCAAGGTACCGCTCTATGTCCTGTTGATCAACATCTATTTTGTCGGAGATAAGGGGTTGATCATGTTCTTTATCTCCACCATTAGCCTGTTGATGGTCCTGCCCATTGCCAAGGTCCTAACGCTCACCGTACTCAAGGAAAAGTCCACGGCGCCCTTTATCATGGAAATGCCCCCTTATCATCTGCCCACATTTCGGGGGGTTTTGGGTCGCGCCGTGGAGCGGGTCTGGCTCTTTGTTCGAAAGATCATCACCATTGTGGCCGCTGTGGCCGTGGTGATTTTCGTTCTGCTCCAGTTTCCGGGCGTCAGCGATGAACGGAAGGGCTATTATGTTGAGCAGAAGGACCGGGTGATTGCCGCTTTTTACCACAAAATTGAGGGGAGTTCCTATGCCGGGCAGCTAGAGGGCCAAAACCTTATGGGGCTGATCCTTTACTGGGACGAATACAAAAGCAAAAAGATGGGTGTGAAGGGAAAAGAGGCTTCACTGGCCCTAAACAGAGAATTTGAAGAAAAAAATCCGGTTTTTTTCAAGATTGTAAAACCCGGCAGGGACAAGGCGGCCAAAAAAGTGAACCGGGCGTTTAAGAAACTCTTCAAAGCCCGGAAGAAGCTGCTTCGGGAAATCAAAAAAGAAAAGATCGACAACAGCTTTCTGGGCCGCATCGGACGGTTCATGGAGCCTGCAACCCAATACGCGGGTTTTAGCTGGAAAGTGAATGTGGCGCTTTTGAGTGCTTTTGCGGCAAAAGAGAGTTGCGTAGCCACTCTCGGGTCACTCTACGACCAGGGTGAAACAGGGGCGGAAACACTGGAGGAACGGATGGATAAAGGCGAAACCGGATTCACACCCCTGCATGCGCTGGCCCTGATGCTTTTTATGGTGCTGTATCCTCCCTGTATCGCCACGGCCATCATGGTAAAAATCCAGTCGGGTTCCATCAAGTGGATGATTTTTTCCATGATCTACCCGATGATTTTGGGAATCTTCGTGGCGACGCTGATTTTTTCAGGGGGGACTGCTCTGGGATTGACCGGAACGGAAGCCATGGTTGCATTTTACGGGCTTGCCCTGACCGCCGCCATCATTATGGGGTTTGTCAAGAAAAGTCCTGATTTAACCTAAGAGAAAGGAGGTGAAAGAAATGAAGAAGGTGTTTTTCGCAATGATTCTCGTCGTCGTATGCAGCATTCTTGCAGCAAGCCCCGGGTTTGCCCATACACCGCTGTGTTCCTGCTACAACAATGGGGATGGCACTGTGACCTGCGAGGGAGGGTTCTCTGATGGGTCTTCGGCCGCCGGTGTTGAAATGAGGGTCGTAAATGCGGCGCAAAATGTACTCATCAAGGGCAAAATGGACGAAGACAGTGAATTTACGTTCGATATACCCAAAGGCCCCTACAAGGTGCAGTTTGACGCGGGTCCCGGGCATCTGGTGGAAGTGGAGGGAAAGGATATCACGGAATAATTTTAAGGAAAATTGGGAAACATATCAAGAAAGGAGTTTATTCGATGAAGAAATTCGCAGCGATGTTGTTGGGCCTGGCGGTGATGGCAATGAGTATTCCCGCCTTTGCGCATTTTCAGATGATTTATACCCCGGAAGCCGCCATGAACAAGGGCGGCAAGATTCCCGTTGCCCTGGTCTTTACCCATCCTTTTGAGGCCGGGCATACCATGGACATGGGCAAACCCGAGCAGTTCTACGTAATCCGGTCCAGAGGGGAAAACACGCCCAAGAAGACGGATCTGCTCGAAAAGCTAAAACCGATCACCTGGACCAGCCTGACCAACTCGGGAAAGGCCTGGGCCATGGAATACAGCGTTCGGGGCGGAGATTATACCTTTTGTTTAATGCCTGAACCCTACTGGGAAGCGAACGAGGAATTTTATATCAAACAAAACACCAAGATGATCGTCAATGTAGGCGGCGAACCCGGGGCCTGGATGGAACCGGTTGGACTTCCTACCGAGATCGTTCCGCTGTCCAAGCCTTATGATCGCTGGACCGGGAATGTGTTCCAGGGTGTTGTTATGTGTAAGGGCAAGGCTGTTCCCGGCGCCGAGATTGAGATCGAATACATGAATCATAAGCCCTTGCTGAACAAAAACGCCTTTGCAAAAGAGGCAAACGCAACAGCGCCTCAGGATGCTTTTGTACTCCAGACCATTTTTGCCGATTCGAACGGGGTTTTTACCTTCGGTATACCCAAGGCCGGTTGGTGGGGCTTTGCCGCTTTGGACCTGGATCCCGATTACAAATATAAAGGGAAGAAATGTTCCAGGGACGCGGTGATCTGGATTAAGGCCGTGGATATGAAATAGTGCAACAGCGGTTTCCGGTTATCGGTTCACGGTTGAAAAAACCGTGAACTGACAACTGACAACTGACAACTGATAACTGACAACTGATAGGGGATTCAATCCATTGTAGTGGGACTTGAGATCATGGAAAACGTTATTGAAGTGGAAAACCTCGCCCACCGGTACGGCAAACGGTCCATTTACGAGGATCTGAGTTTTTCCGTACCGGCCGGCAAGATTTTCGGGCTGCTGGGCAAAAACGGCGTGGGCAAGACCACGCTCATCAAAATCCTGATGGGATTCATGCGCCCGGCATCCGGTTGCTGCAGGGTGTTCGGAGAAAATTCCCATAATCTTTCCCCTGCCGTCCGGGCAAGGATCGGTCTTCTTTTTGAGGGCCATCTGGCCTACGATTTCATGACCATTGCTCAAATTGAGCGGTTCTACGCCGCTTTTTACCCCCAATGGGACCGTCGGGTCTATTACGATCTGGTGGACCGATTGGGGCTCGAAAAAGATCATATTATCCGCAATATGTCCTGCGGCCAGCGTTCTCAGGTGGTATTGGGGCTCATTTTCGCGCAGATGCCCGATCTGATGATCCTGGATGATTATTCCATGGGGCTGGATGCCGGGTATCGGCGGCTTTTTCTCGATTACCTGCGGGAATATACATCAGACGGCGCCAAAACCGTGTTTATGACATCCCACGTGGTGCTGGACCTGGAGCAGTTGGTGGATGAGGTGATTTTTCTGGAACGGGGCGGCGCGATCCATCAAACAGCCCTTTCGGATTTCAGGACCCGGTTTAAACAGTATCAGTTTCGTAAAAACGGGCACCCCAACATTCCCGAAAAAGATCATGTCATTCGGAATGTGGAGATATTCGGCGATACGGTATCCCTCTATTCCTTTCAGTCGCTGGAAACCGTTGAGGCTCATATGCAGTCCATGGGCATGGTTGCGGAGCTGACCCGGGTTGAGATGAATCTTGAGGATGCTTTTGTAGGATTTACAGGGAGGTATTGAATTTCCAATGCTGTGGGCTATTGCACAAAAGGAGTGGTTGAAGCTTTGGAAGATCTGGTGGATCGTCCTGGCGCTGAATATGGCGGCCTTCGGATACCTCTATGTTCATCTCAATCACCTGTTCAGCGTGGAACACGCGGAAATGACCTGGTACCAATCTTTTGAAATCGGGACCTTGCACTATGTTTCCGTTAAATATCTGGTGTTGATCACGGGAATCCTTCTGGGCCTGGCCCAGTTCGTGCCCGAAATGATCGGACACCGTTTTCGGCTCTCCCTGCAACTGCCGA
>JAGHDR010000281.1 GCA_021159825.1 Deltaproteobacteria bacterium
AAAAAAAAAACTTGCCAATCCCTAGGCGCCCTTAGATTGCCCATTGTCTTGCATGGAAAAATAGTCTACCAATCTTCTGGCGTCAACACCGAAAATTTTTCTTGGGCAATGAACAGGATATGTTCCATAATTTGACGGGGGGATGTGGATTTTGACGCTGTATCAACAATTGACGTTCTCACCCAAACAGGCTTAAGATATTGTTATCATTACCGTTCAAAAATAATTGGTTAAATAAGATAGATTATGCACATTTCTTGCGTTAGATATTATCAAATCGTTAAGGAGGACATCCAATGACAACAAGCGGCATATCTCAGACAGGAATAGAGTCCCATCTGATTAATCAGAAGATGAATCAATTGAATCAGGAAACCCAAGCCAAACCGGACAAGGGAAAAGATGATCCCATTATTGGTGCAGATACTGTCAAAATAACAGCCAACATTTCAGAAAATCCGGCAATAGAATTTGAAGCCATTGATGAAGAACAAGCAAATATCCTTGCACAATTGGTAGCGAATGATCTGAGCAAACAGTCTTTTGGTCTGTCTACTCAGAAGGGAACAGATGTTTTGAGGTCTTTTATCTGAAAATCGTTTTTTGAAACATGCGTTTTCTTAAGTGCCGACGATCGACTTTAACACAGCTTAATAAACCACGTGCGGAATAAAACCCCACAAAGGTTAAAATCAAAAAAGAAAGTTGGGCTGGCACTTAATCTGCGGGTTTCTCGGATGTGCGTGCATCTTTTCTTCGCAACCTTGAAAAATAGAAAAGATAGGTGGCAAAGAAGTTGGAATTACAATACAAAAGTGGTGGAGGCGGCGGGAGTCGAACCCGGGCAATGGGTTATGACAACCGATGGAAAACACGGTTTCGTTCATTTTCAAACAACACCTCATCGAGTTATGAATTATGCGCTCAAAAATTGACGCTGAAAGATAGCAAAGCTTGATTTTTCTTCCTTGGTACCCTCTGACAAAACTGAGGCAATAAACATCCTCATTTCCCTTATTCTATAAATCACTGAAATAGCATTGAATTTTATCTTAATTGTGTTTTAATGTAAACAAAAAATACATGGCACAAAAGTTGCATTCGCCATGAAGGGTGAAGTTCGGAGGAAGCTGAAAGGGAGGAATAACATCCTTCAAGTCCGGGGTGAAGCCAATGTTTGTATCTTCAACAAAGGGAGAAGAAACAGTTAAAAGGGTAATTACAGCCCCCCCCTCGCTCCAAAAAGCCGAATTTCCGCGCATACTCAACAAACAGATTGCTGACCCGGTCAAACCTGCCCATACGGCGGTTTCCACACAGGGATTGCAGGCCGGGAATAAGGCATTAATTGAGCCAGGGCGTTTTTTTCTGAGCGCTGTTTCTAAAAACAATCCTCCTGTTTCAAACCTTTCGATCATACATCCGGCCTATGGAAAAGACGGCTTGGATATCTTTTTTTCCAAATTGGACTGCCATAAGCCCGATTTGAAAATGCATGAAGGTTCCGAAACGGTTAAAACAAATAAAGAGAAGTATGTTTTGAACAACAATGGCTTACAAGCAGGGCCTAAAAACTCGCAAGGACCCGAGCTTGTTCAGATTGGAACCCTCTCCAAAAGCAACCCTACGGTCTCGGAACTTTTGATCAAGCATCCGGCCTATGGGAAAAACTGCTGGAACATCCTTTCTGCCGACATAAACAGCGATAAAACCTACACTGCGATACCGAGCGGTTCCCGCATATATATAAACCCGGAAACCTTTGAAATCGTATGGAACCGTCAGGAGGTTTCCGGTAATAGCACTCAAACGGAGAACAATACGCCGAAAAATGCTAAGCCTGTCTTTCTCGGAGCCCTCTCCAAAAGCAACCCTACGGCCTCGGAACTTTTGATCAAGCATCCGGCCTATGGGAAAAACTGCTGGAACATCCTTTCTGCCGACATAAACAGCGATAAAACCTACACTGCGATACCGAGCGGTTCCCGCATATACTTAAACCCAAAGACCTTCGAAATCGTATGGAACAGGAACAAAGCCCCTGCCACACACGCTGTGCAGGCAGACCCGCCCGATTTGCGGACCAAACAGGTATCGTTGCGCGAATCCAATCCTTTTTCCGCAGGGCTGGTTAAAGCTATCAAACCATATATTGGGAAACCCTACAAAGAAATGAATTGCTTTGAACTGGTGGCTCGAGGGCTGGAAGGGGCCGGCGTTCGATACTACGGACGCGATGGGCTCGGGGAGCGGCTTATGAAAATGGCGACGGAAAAGGGTTTGTCGAGCAATCACTACCTTACGGGCGAAGGACTTATTGAAACTTCCGGTTCAGCAATTTATTCTAAATCTATTCAAAAAATCCGTAATTCAAAAACCGAGGCCCGCAAGGTTTATCAAGAGGTTAAACCTTTTTTGCATGAAGGCTTGATTCTTTCATTTTCCACACCTACCCGCGGACACACGGGAATCGTATCCCGGAGAGGGCAAAACTGGACTTACATCAACTCAGGACACATGGACCATCGCATTGAGGGTAGAGCTTCAAAGGGCGTGGGTGAAGAGTTCCTGAGCGCGGAGATCCGAAACTGGTTCAGGCTCGCAGCCAACAGGAAGGAACCGCTTCAAATTACCGTGGGCCGCCTGGATGAGGACAAGCTCAGGGCACTTTTAATTTAATTAAGCGGCAAAAAAAGGTATGAAATGCAATTATGGAAAAAAATGACGTTCTAAGAAGAATCTATTCAAAGATAGATGAAATCCCCACGCTTCCCGCGGTGGTCCCGAAACTATTGAGTGTAATGGAAAATGACGGCGCCGATGCCTCCGATATCGCGGGTACGATTTCCACTGATCCTGCCCTTTCATCAAAAATACTGAAAGTCGCTAACTCGGCCTATTATGGGTTTTCACAAGAAATCTTAAGCCTGAAACTGGCGATGCCCTTGCTGGGCCATAACATGGTCAAGTCTCTCGCCCTGTCCATCGGGGTTATTCATAGTCTGCCATCCGACAAAAAATCCCCCAACTTTTCAGATAAGGGGCTATGGGTACACGGCTTGGCCGTCGCCACACTCATGCAGGAGTTGGGGAAAAGATTCAGGAATGGGGGAAATGCGGAACATTTCTTCATCACCGGATTGTTGCACGATATCGGTAAAGTTGTTTTAAATCAGTATTTTAACGATCTTTTCCAAGAGGCCTTAGCGGAAGTCCATAATGAGAGAACAGCGGGACTTCATATTGCCGAGAGTAAATTGATCGGCTTCGATCATGGTGAGATAGGCGCCATGCTCTTAACGCGCTGGAAATTTCCCGACGTGATCAGCAGTTCCATTGCCGCCCATCATCAAACCAAAACGCCTGAAGGGACAAACGGCCGTGATGTGGCCATGCTCCGGGTTGCGAACGCCTTGCCGCAGGAACTTGGCCTGGGGCAGGATGGCAATCCCGTTCCGCCTGCTATTTCCGAGCAGGACCTCAAGGTATTGGAAATCGGGAAAAATGAAATTGAAGAAATGCGGGCGTATCTGGTCGGCGTTAAAGATGAAATCTACGCCCTTTTTGATGCGATGACTTGATCTCCTTCGGCTCCAACCAGATGACGTCATAGGGCTGTAATGTAATAAAAAGCGTCTCTTCTTCAGCCATCCATTCCATTCCACTCACAAGATCATACCACCTCGTTTTATCCGTTCCAATCTCCGACAGGGGAATTTCCAGATGGATGACCCCGCTGGTCACATTTGTCAGGGTCAGAATGAATTGATCCTCTTCCGGGGATCTCCTGATAACCGAAAAAACGGAACGTGATATGGACAGGACCCGTTGCGTTCCGGCGGGGTGAAAGGCACGGTGTTTTGTTCGGATGACGATGAGTCTCCCCAACTCCCGGCTGATTCTGGAAAACTTGGAAAGTGGATCTTTCAATGCCTCAATAACCGCTCCGACATCAATCACGGTGCGGTTGATATCCCGATTCGATCGGGTTGCCAGAACCGCTTCGATGTCGTTCCGGGTACCCATCAGGCTGTGCAAATAAATCCCCGGAACACCCCGAAGAATCAGGGCAATGATTCTTGAGGCCACAAACCGCTTGACCTGAAAAGCGATATCATCATCGCTGTCGTCCCGATTAAGGGCACTGAACCAGGTGATGTTGATCTCATAAGGCACTTCGGTGCCGTCCCGACCCGTCTTGTATGAAATATACCCGCCATGCTCCTCTGCCCTTTGAATGATAAACGCAATTTCTTCCTCAGTAAGGATTC
>JAGHDR010000106.1 GCA_021159825.1 Deltaproteobacteria bacterium
AATGGGTGAGTTGGGCCTGTTGGGCATGAATGCACCGGTGGAGTTTAACGGTGCGGGACGGCGACAGCCATATCATCAATGGCAACAAGCTGTTCATTACCACGGGCAAGAATTCCCATTTGACCGTGGTCACCGCCTATACGGACCCGGACAAAAAACATCGCGGCATCAGCGCCTTTGTGGTGGAGAAAGGGACGCCCGGGTTTTCCGTGGGCAAGGAAGAGAAAAAAATGGGACTTCGCGCATCCGATACGGTGGAGTTGATTTTTGAAGATTGCCGCGTTCCGGTGGAGAATCTTCCGGGTCGGGAAGGAGACGGATTCCTGATTGCCATGACATCCCTCGACGGGGGCCGAATCGGTATTTCATCCCAGTCCCTGGGGGTGGCACAGGCGTGCCTGGATGCGGCGGTGGGTTATGCAAAAGAGCGGGTGCAGTTTGGTAAAACCATTTCCCAGTTCCAGGGTCTCCGGTGGATGATCGCCGATATGGCCACTCAGTAGGGGCAATCCCCCTGTGGTTGCCCCATTTTCGGGTACCCACAGGGGGGCACCCCTACGATCGTGCGATGGTCGTATGTTTCAATACCCCCATGCCGCCTTTTTTTTCAATGAGCGCCATCTCTTTAGGGTTCCGGGCCAGCATTGCGCCGGCAAACCCGAGAGCATTGACAGAGATGGATTCAAAGAATTCCCTTGATCGGGGGATCAGCAGCATCCACTCACGGGTGAAAAGCAGGTTGTAGGGGCCGGATTGGAGGGCCTCTTTCCGTTCGGTGAACGGGTTCATTCCCACCTGTTGAAGCATGAGGCGATACATCTGATGAAGGGCCTGGGCTGCCATAACGAGGGGAACATTTGTAATGGATGAAAATCGCTTAAAGGCGTGGACAAAGGGAAGTTCGGGGATTACCCCCGGTGTCTTCCGTGGTTGTTCAAACAGGCTTTCCATGGGGACTGCCCGTCCGGTTGATGCCATGGGAAGCGGGATCAACTGGAGGTGTTTGTGGCCCTGACTGGCGCCGGCAATTTTTCCACCGTTATAAAAAGCAAGCCCCTCAAATTCGGTCATGCAACGCCATATGGCTTGAAAGTCCCGAACCGTCAGAAGGGTTTCCTGATGCTCAAATGTGTTTGTGACAATGAGCAGATGGTGCTCGATTACATTGAATTTATTGAGCAGGCACCGGTGGGTATTCGAAATATCCGCCACAAACATATCCTTTTCATAAGGCAGAAAAGGATTGGGTTTTTCTCTCTTTTCCTTGCTTCTTTTCGTCTGCAGGATTTTGTCTGCTTCTTTTCGGGCAAGGCTTTCCACCACCCGAACCAGGAAGTCAACCCCGCCGTCCTCCATGACCCTGCCTTCCGTTTTAATGGGTTTCAGTGCACCATGTTCCAATGCCACCCCGGTTGTCTCCAGAATCCGGTCCCACAGGGCCCCTTTTTCAAAGGATGAAAAATTCGTTTTTGTGTTCATTTTTTATTTTCACCATAAAAAAAATGTCTCATATTGTTCATTTTTCCATAACAGATCAGACGATCACCGGAACGGATATGGTTATCGGCTTTTGGAAAAGGAATGTTTCCCTGGTCTCTCTCAATACAAAGGACCATGATCTCGTTCCGGCTGAACCCCGAGTGAATCAAATCTTTGCCGGTGGCCTCACACTCAGCGCCCATGAGCACCCGCATCACCCCATAGCCGCCTTCCTGTTCCAGGACTTCATCCATGTGGACCTGATCCAGGTGAAACATCCTTCGAACCATTTTCCCCAGTCGTCGCCGGAGTCTTGGGGCAATTCTGTGATAGGTTGCGATGCGGTGGAGCAGGAGGATGGAAACGGCGATAATCGCCAGATTGATGGCGAGTTCCGTACCATTCGTTTTCTTGAGGGATAAGGCAAAGGTGGCGATGACGGATGCGAGACCGGCCTTGCCCAGGATCATCAGAGCCATAATGATTTTACGTCTTCTGGGATGGTTGACCATCGCCTCCGCTTCCTTTGTGGTAAAGCCGGTGCTTGAAATGGCGGACAGGGCCTGGAATTGGGCCTGGATTTTTTCAACACCGGTGAACTGCAGCGCCAGACCTCCCATGATCGCGATTATGTAGATGATACAGACGAAAATGAGCAGTAGAACAATATGCATGAAAAGACTCCTTTTCCCGTTACGAGGAATTGAGACAGCGCCCGTGATGCCCGCCGGCCAGTGGATCAAATCAGCGTTTTGATTCTCATATTCGAGCGGTTTTGTCAATATTTGAAAAACAGCTGATTTATCCGGTATGGTTTTCATTTGAGGGTATTGTGGTAGTTTTCCGTTGACAAGAAGGCGTAATAATTATACATTGTTTATACGGTAAATTTCAGAAAACCTTCAGGAGGCTTTGACCATGGAGTCGATTCTCAGGAAATGGGGCAACAGCATCGGGCTTAGAATCCCCACAGGGCTTTTGGCCGAACTACAGTTGGCTGAGAACTCGGCGGTTGATCTCACTGTTGAAGACGGCAGGCTTATTGTGACGCCCATGCAACAGAAAAGAAAATGGAAATACTCCCTTGAGGAATTGCTTGACGGCGTCACAACGGAAAACATCCATACCGAAACAGACTGGGGAGCACCGTCTGGAAAGGAAGTCTGGTGAGTCAACAAAATTTTTTACCGAAACGGGGTCATGTGATCAGGGTCGGTTTCGATCCGGTGATGGGCCATGAGCAGGGAGGGCATCGGCCTGCACTTGTACTCTCTGCTGATGATTATAATCGGATTGTGGGTCTCGCCATCGTGGTCCCAATTACCCTTCAGGCCAAAGGTTATCCCTTTGAGGTCCAAATACCCCAACGGCACAAGGTTAAGGGGGTGATCCTTGCCGACCATGTGAAATGCATCGACTGGCGAATAAGGGGGGTGACGTATTTTGACACTCTGCCCGCCCAGGTGCTTGAAGAGGTAGAAGAAAAACTTGGTCCACTGATTTTTGGATGATGGTTTTTCCTCGATGCCATTTGGAAAATGATATATTTACATAACATTGTCTTTATGCTTATCGGAGTGTCATGGAGATAGAAAAGCTCAAAAAAGAACTCCGTACGGCCCGGAGGAAAATTTCGGGCATGGCCATGCTGGATGAGTTGACCGGCATTTACAATCGTCGGTACTTCATGGAAGCCCTGGAGCGGGAACGGTCGCGGGCCGAACGGCATGGCGAAGTCCTTTCCCTTTGTATGATGGACTTGGATTTGTTCAAACGTGTTAATGACAAGCTGGGGCATACGGCGGGTGATCTCGTTCTGGCGGATATGGGCAGAATTATCAGGGAATGGTCACGACAGACGGATCTGCCCTGCCGGTACGAGGGTGAGAAATTTGCGGTGATTCTTCCGGAAACCGCTCTCGAAGGAGCGAGGGTCGCCTGTGAAAGGTTGCGCCGGATGGTGGAGGAAAACCGGGTGCAATGGCGGACCGGCCCCATTCGAATTACCGTCAGTATCGGCATCACCCAAAACAGAACCGGCGTTAAAGATTCCATTCGAAATCTGATTGACCGGGCGGATGGGGCGCTGAATCAAGCCCAAGAGACAGGCCGCAACCGGGTGAAGGTCCGAAATGGTGGCTGAGTTGCTAAGTCGGGAGATAGACAAGGCAATGGTTAATCTCCCGCCGGTCGGTGTTCAATGACCGGGAACTTCAAGGCGCCAAAGCAGTTTTTGCGGCATTCGGGCACTGGTTCAGTTGAATAGGCAAAAAGATGTGCCCCCCAGATTATGCCTTATAAAACAGTTGCTTATGTCAACCATCGTGCCTCGTGGAAAGGCGCCCTAACCCATTGATATAATTGAATCACCTATTCAACTGAACCAGTGCCTGGTCGGGGAAATATTTCGGATCATCAAAACCGTTCATGGTGAGATGTCCACGTCAATGCTCCTGGTGGAGCAAAATGCACCGAGCGCGCTCGATATTGCCGATCACGGTTACGTCATGGAGAACGGTCGGATTATTCTGGATGGAACCCGGGGCCGGGTCTGATATCCTTTCTAAATTGGCTGAGAAATTGATGGAGGTGCTGAAACAAAAGAAAAAAGGCTGAAATAGTCCTTGACATCTGTCAACGTTGGAACTACATAAGCGAAATGTCAGGCAAGAAGCCGGGCGTTTAACCTTGATCGAACCGTAGCATTTTTCAGGCCACGAAGGCCAATGGGTTTTGAAAAACCCGTGGCTTTTTTGTGGCCTTTTTTTATTTTTTCACCGAGTTGTTAAAACATCTTTTAACAAAAAAATCTAAGGAGGAAAAAGGAATGAAAAAATTATTGTTAGGTTCTGCTTTGGCGTTGTTTTTTTTCTGTGCCGCTCAAACGGCCTTTGCCCATTTCGGGATGGTTATTCCATCGGACAGCATGGTCATGCAGGGGGATAAAAAGACCATTTCCGTGGTTTTGTCTTTTTCCCACCCTTTCGAGGGCGTCGGCATGGCGTTGGTAAAGCCCCGGGTATTCGATGTCGTGGCAAACGGCAAGAAGCAGAATCTCCTGAGCAATCTCAAAGACACAAAGGTCATGGACCATTCTGCCTGGCAGGTGGACTACACCATTAAACGGCCCGGCGTTTATATGTTTTACATGGTTCCCAAACCCTACTGGGAACCTGCTGAAGACTGCTTCATTGTTCATTACACCAAAACCGTGGTGACCGCCTTTGGGGACGACGAAGGTTGGGACCGGGAGATCGGTCTCAAAACCGAAATCGTTCCCCTGTCGAAACCCTTTGGCCTTTATGCCGGGAACGTGTTCCAGGGGATTGTAAAGCTGGATGGAAAGCCGGTGCCATTCGCCGAAGTTGAAGTGGAGTATTACAACCAGGAGAAGAAAGCCAATGCGCCCACCGAATATATGATCACCCAAACCATCAAGGCGGACAAAAACGGCGTTTTCACTTATGCCGCGCCAAAGGCCGGCTGGTGGGGTTTTGCCGCCTTGAACGCCTCCGACGAGAAAATAAAACATGAAGGCCAGGAAAAAGACGTGGAACTGGGTGCGGTTATCTGGGTGAAATTCCTTGATTGGAATGAAAAATAGCATTGCTTAAGGAGAAAAAAGTTTATGAAAACAACCAAAAAAGTGGGGTTGGGTCTGCTGTTGGCGATCCTGGGAATCTTTTTTCAGGGGAGCAATGGATTTGCCTATGAGATTAACGATAAATTGAGCATCGGCGGCATCATCGCCGGGGAATGGCAGTACCTAAGTATCAACGATGCCCCTGACTTTGACAGTGAGGGTCGAGGCGCTCTGG
>JAGHDR010000331.1 GCA_021159825.1 Deltaproteobacteria bacterium
GGCAGAGCGAAGCGACTTCATCATTCGATGTTCAACGTTGGACGTTCGATGTTCGACGTTCAAAAAAAACCACTCATATCCTATCATGCTGAATTCATTAAGCATAAAATGGAAATTCCTATACTTTGGACATAAACCACCCAATGGAAACAAGCGAGGAAGCTGTCTCACATTGGATTATGATTCAAAAGTGTTTCATGATACATCGCTCTCGTTTTCAACAGGCCATCCACCACACATATCCGAGAACGAAGTTGATAAAGGTCATCACAAACTTCTTAAGGCGGGTGAAAACACCCGGATAGATCTGCAGGTTGGAAACATAACCGTCCGAAGGGGCGCGTATGATGGTGCTGTTTAGGTGATATTTTGCGGTGGCCGGTTTGGCCAAAACTTCCGCGATCTCCGCACAAACAAGGCAATGAAAGTTTTTCAAAACGTTGAGATTGTTCTTGACATGGAAGGTGTTCAGCCGTTAGCAGATGGATCCCAACATATCTGATGGAAAAAACATGGCCGTACTCAATATTAAAATTTTTTCAACCCTCTTCATCGCCATTTTCGTCACGGCCGTGGGAGCGGGATTTGTGGCGCCTTTGCTCCCCATTTATGCCCATGAACTGGGGGCGGGCGGATTTCAGATCGGTTTGATTTTCGGCGCTTTTTCTCTCACCCGGACCCTTTTCGTTCCCTACTTTGGAAAGCTCTCCGATCGGAAAGGGAGAAAACCCTTTATCACCACCGGACTATTTCTCTATTTTCTGGTTTCCCTTTTCTATGCTGCAAGCAAAAGTGTGGCGGCATTGATTTTACTTCGACTGGGCCAGGGATTTGCATCGGCCATGGTGATTCCGGTGGCGCAGGCCTATGTGGGGGAAATGATACCGTCTGGTCAGGAAGGCCGCGTGATGGGGTTATTCAATATCTCCCTTTTCAGCGGACTGAGTGCGGGACCCGTAATGGGCGGTCTGATTAAGGACCGGCTCAACATACAGGCGTCTTTCACGGGCATGGGGATCCTGACGCTGGCGGGTTTTCTCCTATGCCTTTTTATGCTTCCAAGGGAACGGTTGAAAAAAAGTAGCGCCCTCAGTGCCGGGAAAGAACCAGCCGGCTACATGGCTTTGATCAAAATGCCGTCGGTCTTTTCCATCTTTGCCTTTCGCACCTGTTTTTCAACCTGCATCGGCATCACATGGACTTTTTTACCGTTGCTGGCCGACACCCGGATGGGTCTCTCCAGCTCCGCCATCGGCCTGGTGATCATGATCAATGTACTGATCAGCGGTTTGCTCCAAGCACCCATGGGATATGCTGCGGACCGTTTCAGCAAAAGGTCGCTGACACTTTTCGGCGGATTCCTGGCACTCTGCGCCATGCTCTGTCTGGACCACGCGGATTCCTTTGCGCAACTGATGGTCATCAATGGCGTTCTGGGGTTAGCAGGCGGCATTTCCCTGCCCGCCATCATGGCCACCGGCGTCACTAAAGGGCGGCAATCGGGTTCCATGGGATCCATCATGGGTCTTCTCGCCCTCGGGCACAGCATTGGAATGCTTGCAGGACCATTGCTCGGAGGGTTGCTGCTTGACTTTTTCAATTTCGGAACCATATTTCTCACCGGAGCCGTTGTCATGGCCTTGGGTACAATCATGTTCTGGAGGCGCCATCAGGTATGAAAACTTCATCAGGTAGTTTTGAAGTGGATCTTTTCTCATCGGAAGTGGATGGGGAGGACCATCCCTACGCAAGCCAGTTCAAAGATATGCTGGAATCCGTGGCCGAACAGTATGGGTGCCGCCTGATTTCATTTAAAGTCAAAAAAGGGACCGCCATATTTTCTTTCGACAGCGACGAACTCAGCAATGAAATTCTTGATTTATTAAAAAAATGACATCAAAAATCGCCCTGGAAAATATGGCCATCGTACTGGTTCAGCCCCAGATTCCTGAAAATATCGGAGCCGTGGCCCGCGCCATGCGTAACATGGGGCTGCATCGGCTGGTGCTGGTGGACCCCAAAAACTGCGATACCGACCGGATGAACAAAACAGCCACGGGAAGTTCCACGAAAGTGCTGGATGGGATGGATATTTATAAGAACCTGAGAGAAGCACTTGTCCCTTTTCAGTACCTGGTGGGTACCACCGCCCGTATCGGTGCCTCAAGACCCGCACTGGCCCGGCCCGGATCACTGGCCCGGAAACTGATCCCCATCTCCCAAAACAATCTTGTGGCCATTTTATTTGGCCCCGAGGACCGGGGGCTTAGTAACGATCAACTTCGTTTCTGCCATACCATTGCCACCGTCCCTACAGCCTCCTTTTCATCCCTCAACCTGGCCCAGGCAGTGATGATTTTCTGCTACGAATTGTTTCTGGCCACGGACAAGACCCCACAAAGCACTCCCATACCCCGGCTGGCCAACAGCTTTGAACTGGAGGGCATGTACGATCATCTGAGGGAAATGCTTTCAAAGATCGGGTTTCTGGATCCCCAGAACCCCGAACACTGGCTCTTGAATATCCGTCGATTTCTCTCAAGGACTCCTTTGCGGGCAAGGGAGGTGCGCATTATTCGGGGGATTTGCCGTCAAATGGACTGGTACGCTTCGCAGTTCGAGCTGGGCCAAAAGAAAAATAAGTAGGGGCAAACCCCCTGTGGTTGCCCTGTGTCAGGTATTTGGGTAGGCACAGGGGGCCTACCCCTACGCCAGAAGACCTTCCCAATCGATGGTCTTAAACGTCTTGTGAAGGAAGTGGTCGTCCCGTACTTTGTGAAAGGTCAGGTTTGTAAAAAATTCCCCGGCCGCTTTTTCCACGTCTTTTAAGGGAATCACTTCGTCTTCGGCGCCATGATAGATGCACACCGGAATAGAAATTTTCCGGATTTTTCCCGACACCATATGAATCATGTGAATGGCGGGCGCCAGGAGAATGAGATTTTTGACCCTGTCTTCGTTTTCCATGGCAAACAGGGCACCCATGAGTCCGCCGAAACTGGACCCTACAATCCTGATATCCGATTTCCCCAAAAGAAATCCATCCAGTTTTGAGAGCCGTTCGGGAAGGCTCCCCACAAATGTGGGGATGATCATATCCGGGAA
>JAGHDR010000364.1 GCA_021159825.1 Deltaproteobacteria bacterium
ATTTTTCTGCACCCTGACAACTGCCCCCTGCACCCTGATTTTACCAACTCCCCGCGGCTCCCAATCCCACCAGGCGAACGGCCACGATAAAAGTGGTGTCGCCGCTCTCTTTCCCGGCGCCCAGTTTAACGCCCCAGCACTGCCCCTGGTAGCCGAGCCATCCGGTGCTGGTGATATTCTTTTCAACTTCCAGATCCCTTTGAAGCGATCCACCCACCGAAAACCCATAAGCCAGGTTTATATTGGTCCGGAAATTGATATTGGTTTGGTCTTCTTCTTCGTATTTGTAGTGCTGATAATTGATTTCATAGTAGTCGCGTCTGCCGCTGTATCTATTAACGGTAAATTCTCCGGAAAGGGTTGTCTGGGTAAAAGTACTCTCGTAGTGATCCCAACCGGTGCTGCCCCTCAGGTCCAGTGTTGGAAAAGGCGTTACAATCAACTCCGCCGTCAGAGGGGTAAACGGTCTGTTTTTACCGTCATCGGTTGCCTCCTGGATATCGTACCCCTGGTTGAGCCGAAAAATAGCCCATTGGTTATAGTCCACATTACCTTTTTTATCCTCCATTCGTGCATCCAGAAAGTTTTCAAGGGAAAATGTCACCCGGTTTTTGTCTTGGTTCCCCTCATCCTGATTAAATGTGAGGTGCCAGGGGGTTCCATAGTCATCCTGTTCAATGGGACTGAACCAGGGTGCTTCTTCTCCGTCGTTGTGATAACCCTGATAAGTGTAATAGAGGGAGGGGGAGATCTTGTGTCGCAATTTCGTGGCGTTTCTCCAGGATGTTTCGAAGAACTTTTCCACGTTGGTGCTCAGCCGGGTGTTGGCCTCATAAAGGGTCTGATAAGAATGGCTTTTTTCGCCCTGGTTGTTATTGATCCACTGGGAATTATAGGTGTAGCGAAAAGAGGGTTCAAATTCCACGTAGGGGCCCAGCCGGAAAGGGAAGTTTAGCTGAGGAGAAAGGGTGATGTCATGCCCCCTGTTGGCCTCATCGCTCCGGATATAGCTATAATCCGTTTCAAAATTAAAAAACACCGGCCATCCCATTAACTGCTCCTGGAGAAGGTCAAAGTTCAGCCCACCCATAGGCTGCTCCATGAGATTTTTGGTTTCGGGATCTTCGACCTGCTGAAAGTAGCCGGCAATGCCTTGAAGGGTATAAGATTCTCCATCCCGACTGAGCCTCAAGGCGGACCTTCGCGTAGGAGAACGTTTTTCCTGAACCGGTCGCTCCGATTCTTCCTGCAGGTTCGACCGCACGTCAAAACCGTAGAGCTTTTCCTCGAACTCCCTAAGATACTCCTGATCACTGACAAAATCCCCATCAAGGCGGGCGACAACCCCCAGGGGAAGGTCCTGGTTTGCTCGTCCCCTCAGCCAGTAACGGGTCTGGTTGGTCCGGGCATAGGGGCTGATGTCCAGCGCATTACCATCGGTCATGTTTTTCTGAGCTTCCTTGTCTGAAAGGATATCGAATTCCAGAATGCCTTTTGAATTTTTACTTTCAACGTATCGAAATTCCATCCCCTGCATGTACCCCCGTTTGGACATGTATCGCTGGTAAAAGGTGGCATCGGTTTGATCTGAGATGGCCCAGTAAAACGGGATCATCACCTCTGCGCCATTGAGGGTGGAGTAACCCAGCTTGGGGGGAAGCAGGCCGGTCTGGCGTTTGGTTTTTGCCGGGAAAATCATGTAGGGGATGTAGATAATGGGGAGACCCCGAATTCGAAAGGCGGAATTCTTTACCGTGCCGTATCCTTCAATGGTCACCTTGACTTCCGATCCCGTGATGGTCCAGTCGGGATTTTTGCCGTCGCAGGTCGTGATGGTACAGTCACTGACTAAATAGGTGCTTTCCCCTGTCTTCTGCATCTGACTGCCGCTGAGATAGTAATGGTTTGCCTTCATGAAAAGTCTTCCGTCAACGATTTCACCGGTCTGTGTATTGAGATTGAAGGTCCCTTCTTTTCCGGTGATGATATCACCGTCTGTTTCGATCCTTAACCCTCCGGAAGCTGTGGCAACACCGGTTTTCGTGTTGAAAACAGCCGATTGGGTATACAGGGCCTGACCTGCTTTTTTGATAACGACATTATCTTTGGCATGGTAAGTGCCTTTCTTTTCATTATAGCTGAGGCTGTCGGCTGTGATTTCCCACGGTGTATCGTTGCTTTCAATATCTTTTTCCTTGGCTGAAAGATTAACTGCCAGGCTGTCTTGTACAAAAAAAGGCAAAATGAAAAAAAGACTCAGCCATAACGCCAACCCAACGGTCCGGAACAAAGGTGAAATTCCCACCGTGGTGGCGATATATTTTTTCATGATTTCCGGATAAACTTTTACAGTCATTTGAACTCATCGGGTTTGTAGCGAATCGGATCAAAACAGGTCAATGCTTCACCAACGGTAAAAAGGGACCCACAGACAACAATTAAATCCTTGGAGGTGGCAAGCGCCTCTGCTTTTTTAAGGGCCTCGGCAAGAGACGGGACGATTTCACCGGGTATGTTCAGGGGATGGGCTTTTTCCATCAGAACACCCGGGTCCGCCGCTCTCGAATAAACGGGTCGCGTATAGAGTACCCGATCGCTGATGGGTACGATGGCGCGAAGTAGGGCTGCGATATCTTTGTCCGCCATGATGCCGATGACCAGAATCATCTTGTCGTATGAGAAATCCGATCGAATGGTCCGGGCCAGGGCCTTTACTGCAGCGGCATTGTGAGCGCCGTCAAGGAGGATCGTGGGGTTTTCCCTGATGATCTGCATTCGTCCGGGCCAATTTGCTTTTTTAAGGCCTTTCCGAATCTGATCCGTTGAAAGGGGGAACCCTTTTGTCTCAATTCGTTCCATCAGGGCCAGGGCCAGGGCCGCGTTGCGAGCCTGGTGGATTCCTCTGAGCCCCAGCCGCAAGCCTTTTATGTTGCGGGATTGGCCGAAAAAATGAAGGCCGGACGGAGTGCTGCGGTACTTCACGTCTTTTCCCACCCGCCGAAAAGGGGCGCCGCGTTCTTCGGAAACAGCCTTGAATTGTTCGATGATTCGGGGCTGGGTCACGGCTGTCACTACATCGACCCCCTTCTTGATGACCCCCGCCTTTTCCCGGGCAATATGGGTAAGCGTGTTCCCCAGGTATTCCTGGTGTTCCAATCTAATATTGGTAATGCCGGTCACCAGAGGGGTGATCACATTGGTGGCATCCAACCGTCCGCCCATGCCCACTTCCATGATGGCGATATCCGTTTTTTCCCTCGCAAAATAGAGGATCGCCATGGCGGTCACGGCTTCAAAAAAGGTGGGTGGTTCGTCAGCGTTGATGACACTTTGTAATTCGTCAATCAGCGCAACAGTTTTTTCCCGGCTGATTTCTTCACCGTTGATTCTGAAGCGTTCCGTAAATCGAACCAGGTGGGGTGAGACGTACGTGCCGACCCGATACCCTGCCTCCTGCAGGATTGATCCCATAAAGGCGGCTACCGAGCCTTTGCCGTTGGTGCCGGCGATATGGATATAGTTCTGGCCGAGGTGTGGATTTCCAAATGCCTTCAGCAGGTTCTCAGTCTTGGACAGTCCAAATTTTATACCGAATTTTTGAAGATTGAAGAGATACCCAATTGCCGATTCATAGGTCATGTTATTTTTTTTGTCGGATTTAAGGAATGCTTCCATACGTTGCCTATTATGATTGCAATGAAATGCCGTTTATTTTTTTGGCATACTTGCTGGATTTCAGCCGATTTGTCAATTCAAAACATCAGATCTTTTCGAGCGTGGTATAGGACATGTGCAGCAGCTTTTTTCCGGCAGTCTTAAACAATACCTCAACCTTGTCGCCGGAAACGAATTTGGAAACGATTCCGGGGCCAAAGGCCGGGTGTCTGACCCGGTCGCCCTGGGAAAAGGGCTGTGATGAATTTCCAGATGATGGCGCAGCCCTCTGTTCGTGCCACGCCGGTTTTCGAGGGGTATTGAATCTTAGTGTTTTTCCCGATTCATGTAAATAGACGTTTGGAGGAAGGGAGGTGATAAATGAGGACAACCCTTCTCCGCCGGGACTGTGCCCGGACCATCCGGAAACTTCGCTCCCGGGATAGGAGATCATCAACTGGTTTTTGGCCCGGGTGGTCGCCACATACATGAGACGCCGTTCTTCTTCCAGGTCAAGGGGATTATTGTAGGCCCTGGCGGATGGAAATTTTCCTTCCATGGCCCAGATGACAAAGACCACGGGCCATTCAAGCCCCTTGGCGGAGTGGACCGTGGACAGGGTCAGTTTCTCATTTTGGATCCCTTTGGCGATGTCCTCTGAGCTTCCGGGCGGGTCCAGAACCAGATCGTCCAGGAACGTCCTGAGTTTTCCATAACGCTCAGCCATGGGGGCAAGCTGTTCCAATTCCCTTTCCCGCCTGGGGTAGTCGTCGTAACGTTCCTTAAGCATGGGGACATAATAGCTCATGACTTGTGAAACTGCTTCTACAGGTGTCAGGTGTTGGGGTGAAAGCCGTTCAAGAAGGGCCCCCAGCAGTCTTAGCCCGCTCTCCCTTTTCCCGAGTTTGGGCCACTTTGAGAGGTTGTAGGGGGCAATGCGGTTGTCTTTCATCCATGTGATGATTTTTTGGCTTTTCCCCTGCCCGATGTTTTTGACGAGCCTCAGTATTCGAAGCCAGCTGACGGTTTCATCAGTGTTCACCACCACCCGCATGTGGGCCAGGAAATCCTTGATATGGGCGGACTCCAGGAATTTGAAACCGCCGTGTTTTACATAAGGGATCCCCTGTCGGGTTAGTTCGGCCTCCAGCTCAAAAGAATGGTAAGCCGCGCGGAAAAGAACAGCAAACTCCTGAAGGCCGGCCCCTTCCCCCATGGCTTTGGTCAGGTATCTGGAAATATAGATGGCCTGCTCCTGCTCCGTATGCGTGTCGATAACCTTTGGTTTGTCGCCGCCTTCCCGCTTTGTAAAGAGGCACTTGGTGTATTTTTCGTTCGCATGGTCCATCAGCGCGTTGGTGAGTGCCAGGATGGGTTGGGTGGACCGGTAATTCTGTTCCAGCTTAATCACTTTTGTGTTGGAAAAAGTTTTCGGAAAATCGAGCATGTTTCTGAAATTGGCGCCCCGAAAGGAATATATGGACTGGGAATCATCGCCGACCACCATGACATTTTGGTGGTCATGGGCCAGCCATTTTACAATGTCCGCCTGAATGCAGTTGGTGTCCTGATATTCATCAACCATGACATAGGAGTACCGTTCACCCAGTTCTTTTCGAACGGTGCTGTTTTCCATGAGGAGCTGTCTGAAACAGATGATGAGGTCGTCATAGTCCATGAGTTGATGTGTCTTTTTGTAATCGGCGTAAAGCGTTCCCAAGGTGTGGATATGGGGGGCCACTTCCACGAACTGCCCGTATTCGTTCAGCATGAGTTTTTCCACCGGCTGCTGCAGGTTGGCGGCTTTACTGATGATATTGGCCAGTGTGCCCCGTTTGGGAAACCTGGCCGGTTTTCCGTTCATTTTGAGATCGGGTACCAGGGTACGAAGGACTTCCTCCATGTCCGATCGGTCCAGGATGGTGAAGCTGTTGGTGTACCCCAGTTCGCCGGCATGGTTTCTAAGGACCTTGAAAGCCAGGGCATGAAAAGTGCCGCCGGAAACAAATCGGCATCTTTTATCGGACAATTCCGATGCGCGATCCAGCATTTCCTGGGCGCTTTTCCGGGTAAAGGTCAGTAAGAGGATGGCTTCGGGGGGGGTGCCGGTTTCCACGAGACGGGCCACCCGATAAATTAAGGTCCTGGTTTTTCCACTTCCCGCCCCTGCGATGACGAGGACCGGCCCCGAAAGGGTCATCACCGCTTCCAGCTGTTCCGCATTCAAAACATTTTCGTAATCAATTTTTCGGGTCAAAACTTGTTTCCTTATATTTAAGGTTGCGGTGGATGGATGGTCAGGTTGAATGGGGCAATGGTGTTTTTGTGCGATGGATTTAAAAAAGAAGCACCAGCAGGGGACCCATGGCAATGATGATCAACACAAAAAAAATGAAAACCGGCAGTAAGAACGCCATAACGACCCTGGAATAGGAAATGTGATGGATTTTATGAAGCCCGATAATCTGAATGACCAGTTTCCATACGGTTGCGATCCAATTGCCCATAAAGGGTATGATGTTCCATGCCAGTGCCGCCTGAGAGTAGGCGACCACCCTGAAAGTGGATTGATATCCTTCTTTTCCTCCCCTGACAATCAGCAGCATCAAATGGAGGATACCGCTGTAAAAAATCATATTCAAGACGACCGCCAATGGGATTCCCACCATGAGGGTGAGGAATATCCAGATGCCGTTCAGGTGTCTGAAAACAGAATCGCCAAACGGTAAAACCCCCAATGAAAACAAGAGGACTGGCCAGAAAAAAGCCAGCATATCCCCAAAACCGCCGATCAACAGGCCGAAGGCGAGAGGCTCTTTGAACCCTTCCGGATAGCTCCGGGCCTTGAATAGTGCCCCGGGTTGAAAAAGAGCGTTCTTAAAGGTCAGAAAAATGCCGTTTAAAAGTCCCAGGTCGTCTCTTTTTTCCCAAGGGATGCCGGCCGTTTCGGCATCAGAATCGAGAGGCGGTGTTAAAATGCTTGATTCGAACATTTCAGGCGATTTTTCCTGTGGCGCATCCACGGGTTTTTTCCGGCGTGAGAGCGGGAACTTCTGATGGCAGCGAGGGCAGATGGCCATTTTTGCGCCGGCGGGAATTTTTTTCTCAGAGAGTTTTTTTGAAAAGCTGCAGTAGGGACAGCTAAGCAGAACGCTCATTTTCTCGCTCCCTTTTGCCCCTTCTGACGTTTTGAAAGCGCTTTTTTATCGGACCAGCGTTTCAGACTGCCCATAAGCCCTCCTGAAGACGATCGGTCCAGTGCCTCGCCTCTCAGTTCAATGCCCTGTTCCGTTTGCAGTGCAGCTTGTAGACATTCTTTTCTTTCAGCGCATTTAAAGCATTCAGGAACGATTTCCCTGAAGCCTTCATTCCCCATGGGAAAGACGTTATCCAGTATTCCGAAGCAGTCTTTGCGGCTTTGAATCATGATGCTCGTGCCTTATCCCCCTTACTTCATTTTAGCCTCAAGCGCCCGCAATATACACTATTCGTTCCAATGAATAAACCCTGATATTAAAAATAAGGGTGCAGTTATCAGGGTGCAGAAAAATCGGCTTCGAATTTCATCCTGCCCCCTGACAACTGCCCCCTGTTATTCGTTGACATGGGAAATGTGAACTTCTATGATTCAACGCATGGAAAGAACGAATAGAATCTACCTGGTCAGGCATGGCCAGGTCAAAGGTCATGAAGAAATCCCCATATATGGACATACGGATGTGGATTTGACGGAGACCGGTCTACTTCAGTTGGACAGGGTGGCTGAACGATTACGTTTGGCTGAGCCCGGCGCCATTTATGCCAGCGATCTCAAACGGGCTGTGACCGGCGCTCGTCAGATCGGCTGTTATCATAATGTGCCGGTTCACTTTCTGTCGGAGCTTCGAGAGATGTATTTCGGTGATTGGGAAGGGTACACCCTGGGGCAAATCATCAAAGAGTACCCGGAGGAAGTAGAGAAAAGAAAAAACGATCCTGTCCGTTATGCATCTCCGGGGGGTGGGGAATCGATTTCCCGGTTGTCGGACAGGGTCATACCGGCTTTTGAGAGAATACGTGATGAGGAAGCCGGAAAAGACATTGTTATTGTGGCCCACGGGGCGGTTAATCGGGTTATCCTGTCACATGCATTGGGGCTTGGTTTGAGCCGAATTTTCAATATTCAGCAGGATTATGGATGCTTGAATATTGTTGATTATTTTCCTGACTCGGTTTTGGTTCAACTGATTAATGGATGATGAAGGATATGGGTAATTTAGAAACATCGGTTCCCGAACTTACAGCCGGAAACAACACACCAGCACACAACGGTTTTGAAGAAATTCTGCGGCGGGCCTTATCACTCAAGGAACTGGGTCTGATGGACAAGGCGGTTGTCGAGTATGAAAATCTTCTTAAGACCGATTGTCCGCCCTCAAAAATCATTCCAAGTATGGTGGATTGTTTATTAAAAAACCATTCGCCCTCAAAAATTATCCGGAAAATTGACGATGTTGTTCACCAATTGCGGTTAAGTGATTTTCGGATTGCCCAGATTAACTTTGTCCTGGGGCTGGAGAATGAAGGCCGGGGGCATGAGGACCTCGCACTGGACCTGTATAGAGCGGCCTCGGAAGCGGACCCGAAAAACAAAAAAATTAAACAGAAAGTTAACCAGGTTGTTTCGAAATTATATTCAGGTTCCAGGTATGATTACCTGCTTCTGAAAAAAATGGTGACTCACGATCAGCTTCAAACGGCACTGTCACTTTCTAAAAAGACCCAGCAGAGCGTTGAACACGTATTGATTGAACAATTCAATATTCCAAAAAACGAGGTCGGAAAGTCCCTCTCCCTCTATTATAAATGTCCTTTCCGATCTTTTGACCCTAAAGCCGAGGTTCCTGTGGAGCTCATTGGCAATTTGAAAAAAATGTTTTTGCTACACGATTCGTGGGTTCCCATGGGCTGGGGAAAAAAAGGGGTGGAGATCCTGATTGATGACCCGGGAGACCTGAGAAAAACGGGTCAGATACGGGGTTTGATCAAAACCACCAAAATTGTCTTTTCCGTAGGGATCAGGGAGGACATTAAAAAGTATGTTCTTCATTTTTTTGACAGGAAATCCGAATCCTCAGCGGAAAGCATGATTTCCGAATTGGATATGATCCCTGATATCGGTTTTGAAGAGGAGGAAGACGATCTTCTGGAGGAGGAAGAAAATCTTCTGAACGAAGAATCAAGTCAGGTCGTTCGGCTGGTGGACCAGGTCATCATCAATGCCTACCGGAAAAATGCATCGGACATCCATATCGAGCCATCGCCTGAGACCCGGAAAACCGGCATTCGTTTTCGATTGGACGGCGTTTGCCAGGAATATGCCCAAGTACCCGAGCATATGGCCCGAGGGATCCTTTCCCGGCTGAAAATCATGGCAGGCCTTGATATCGCCGAAAGGCGGCTGCCCCAGGACGGAAAAATCAAATTCAGGCGCAAAGGTATCAAGCCCTTTGAGCTTCGCCTGGCCACCATTCCCACAGCCGGCGGTTGTGAAGATGCGGTTCTGAGGGTGCTGCCCGGCGCCGGCGCCATGGCTTTCTCCGACATGGGGTTGAATACGCGGAACATGAAAGTCATGAAGCAGATTCTCGACCAGCCCTACGGCATGATCCTGGTGGTGGGGCCGACGGGCTCCGGTAAAACCACGACACTGCATTCGGCCCTGGGTCGCATCAACAAACCCGGTGTTAAAATCTGGACGGCTGAAGATCCGGTGGAGATTACTCAGGTAGGGCTCAGGCAGGTGGAGGCAAAACCCAAAATCGGTCTCGATTTTGCGAGAATTATGAGATCCTTTTTGAGAGCCGACCCGGATGTGATTATGATTGGGGAGATGCGCGATTTTGAAACAGCGTCCATCGGAATTGAAGCGTCTCTGACCGGTCACCTGGTGCTTTCAACGTTGCATACCAACAGCGCCTCCGAAACCATCACCCGGTTGCTGGATATGGGGCTGAATCCCCTCAATTTTTCCGATTCCCTGCTGGGCGTTCTGGCCCAGCGGCTGCTTCGAAGACTGTGCCCGAAGTGCAAGAAAAAATACCATCCGTCCAGGGAGGAATTTGAGGAAATCATATCTGAATACGGCAGTTCTGCTTTCGAGAAAACCCACATTGAATATACGCCTGATCTGACCCTGTACCGTCCCTGGAAATGCGATGCCTGTTCCGGAACCGGGTATAAAGGGCGTATGGGTATACATGAACTGCTGGAGGGCACGCCGGAGATAAAGGCGCTGATCAAAAAGAGGGCGACTTCAGAGGAAATTTTCAAAACCGGCGCCGGCCAGGGGATGGCAACACTCAAGCAGGACGGCATTGTGAAAGCCCTTTCAGGATTAACGGACATGGGTGAGGTCAGAAGAGTTTGCATTAATTGATGGTTGACGTATCAGAGGTGTAGACCATGGCAAAGAAGGCCCTGGTTGTGGATAACGACTTTTTCTTTGTGGAATTCCTAACGGAACTTCTTGAAAACAAGGGTTATGAAGTTATTAAGGCCTATGATGGAAAAGAAGGGATTTCAAAGCTGGAAGAAGCGGCTTTTGATATCCTTTTTTCCGATCTTATCATGCCCAAAATTGATGGATTACAGCTGATCAAATTTGCGCGTCGGAAATCTTCGAAAAATCAACCGGTAATTATTGCGATTTCAGATGCCCTTATTGAGCAGATGGATGATGTCGAGACGATCGGTGCTGATTATTGTATTGCAAAAGGCCCCTTAGAGGGGATGACAACGGCCCTTAACGATCTTCTGAACAACATTCAGGATCATGGTTTGACTCAATCAGGGCGCGGGCAGTTTGTTGAACCTGGAAAATTGTACCCCCGTCAGGCCACTGCCGAGCTCATCGAAGAGCTGAAATTTCAGAAGGCGGGTTTTGACAGTGTCGGCATCGGTATTCTGGTGGTGGATCGGGATGCACGGGTGATGAGCGCCAATGCCATGGCCCTTGAGCTCCTCAACAAGCCCCTTGAAGATGTGTTGAATCTCAGGATTACCGCTGTTTTTCCTCAGAAAGGACGGGGTCGGCTGGTGGAGGCTTTAAGGGAGGTGGCCAAAAACCTTAATTTAAAGCGGCGCAGGCTTCACCTGAAGTGTGGTTCTCGGGAGCTAAAACTGGTGGCGACAATTCTCAGAATAGGCAATGATCCGGATGGATGGGTCTTGACAATGGAGGATGTAAACCCATGAGTTGAACCAGCATCAGAAATAAACTTGGGAATGTGGACGGGCAAGTATGCATAGGGACGTTGTTTCAATGTTGACTCGCTTCAGGTTCAAACGGCTCCAGAATCGTTTCTGCTGCTGCAATCAAATCCGCATCATTCGCAGCCCTTTGCACCGCCCGGCTGATTGCGGAACGGTCAACATTCAATCGACGGGCCACCTTGCTTCCTGAAATTGACAACTCCCGAGTGGCAATATAGCCAACCATTGCGCGGGCCCTTGCGATCTCAGGACGTCTTGTGGGACCAGACAATTCCTTTTCGTCTACCTTTAGATAACGGCAAACTGCCGCAATGAGCGCGGATAGATTCATACCCGTGGATTGTAATCGCGTTTTTCGGTTGTATGCCTCGCCAGCCTGTTTCAGAGTGGTTTCAACAAATTCGCCGCTCCCAAGGATTCGCTCATCTCCGGCAAGCCGAATTCCAACTCGATAAGCCTCTTTGACCGCGCGCCAGCCTCCGGCGGAACGAACCAATCCACCGCCGGTCAACTCAAGGC
>JAGHDR010000220.1 GCA_021159825.1 Deltaproteobacteria bacterium
GCCCTGGCCCTGGCCTTTGCCGCCAATGATCTGGTCAATTTCATAGGCGTTCCTTTGGCAGGATTAAGCGCCTATAAGACCGCCATGGCTGCGGGAGATCCCCTGACCATTACCATGAGCGCCCTGAGCCGGAAAGTTCAATCCCAGACAGGACTCCTTCTTCTTGCCGGTATCATTATGGTGGTGACCCTGTGGTTGAGCAAAAAGGCCCGCACGGTCACTGAAACGGAACTCAGCCTGGGTCATCAGGAAGAAACCACCGAGCGTTTCGAGTCGATCTGGCTTTCCAGAACCATTGTGAGAATGGCGGATTCATTCTTTATGAGCTTAACAACCGTTATTCCCCATAATCTCAGGAAAACCGTCAGCAGGCGAATAGACCCCCACAGTTACAAGGATGTTACGGTTCAGGGTCCTAAACCTTCCTTTGACCTGGTCCGTGCATCCGTGAACCTGATGGTTGCCAGTGCCGTGGTCTCTTTTGCCACCTCCATGAAACTTCCCCTGTCAACGACTTATGTCACTTTCATGGTGGCCATGGGCACCTCTTTTTCTGATCAGGCGTGGGGTAGGGAATCGGCAGTCTATCGTGTCACCGGGGTTCTGACGGTGATCGGCGGCTGGTTTATGACGGCCCTGATTGCCTTCGGGGTCGCCTTCGTTTTCGCAAACATTATCCATTACTTCAAGGTGCCGGGGGTTTTCGGCCTCCTGTTTATCGGGGCGTTGGTGTTCTGGAAAAATCAAAGAAAGCACAAAGGCCGTGTCAGGGAAACAGAAGAAACAAAGGTTTTTAATTTAAAGAAGATCACCGATGCGCACATGGCCATCTCCAGCACCTTTGACCATCTGGCGTATCTTCTGGAAGCGATCCGGGAATCTTTTGATCTGACCTTCGATGCGCTGTTTGATCAGGATATCGATAAACTGAAAAGACAGCGAAAAAAGGTAAAGCAAATACAACTGTGGACCAACATCATCATGGCAAATGTTTTCAAAGTATTGCGTCTGCAACAGAAAGGAGATGTTCAGATATCCTACAAATACGCTCAGAGCATCAGGCGTCTGCAGAAGATATCCGATGGGCACCGGGATATTGTCGTGCGCTCCTACAAACATATCGGCAACAAACACAAAGGGCTCTTGGATGTGCAAATCGAGGAGCTCAAAAAGATCAAGATATGTATCCTTGATATTATTCTGAAAGCGGAAACGTCTTTCAACAGAAAAGAAATTGTGGACTATCAAAACATCGTCGACCAGTACCGGTACATGAGGGATCTGGCAGATCAGTTCAACCAGAATCAAATTGAAAGGATCAGAACCGATGTCTCTAAAACACGTCTCAGTATCCTCTACTATGCCATTGTGGGGAACTGTATTATGATGTCCAAGCAGAACATCAAACTGCTGGAGATTTTCAATGAATCCTTCAAATTTGATAAGCAACTGTCAAACTCATACTATAAAATCGACAGCCAATAGGATGAAAAGCTGCCATCCTCTTCAATCGCAGAGCGCCCTGAAGTTGCAGTAATCGCAAAGCCTGCTCTTTTTGGGGGCAAAGAGCGCTTTATCCTTTGGGATATTTTTCTGAACGTCCTGGCAGAATTGATTCATTTCTACTGTTTCTTTCCTAATCTGCCTGGCGAATGCTTCGATATCAGACGAATTTACGGTGATCTTGATTTCTTTGTAATGAGGATGCAGGTAGGCGACAATGGGGGAAATTTTAGCTGAATCCTTTTCGAAATGATAAGTGGCCCAGGCTGCATACCCCACCATTTGCCTGCGATGCTTTTTGGGGTCTGGCTTGCCGGTTTTCCAATCCATGATAAAGATTCGATCCTTTACCGGAAACAGAAAATCCACCTTGCAATAGGCTTTCATGCCGCCGATGCGGGCTTCCCCATATCCGGGGGGTTCAATGAGCCATTCATCTTTATTGGCCACTGCAAAATCAGTCAACCAGGTCAGCCGGTCGCTGTTCAGAAGATTTTCAAGGGAGATTCGGACCTTTTCGAAAACCCTTTCGGTGCCAACGGACTTCATCCGGCCGTAATAGACTTCTTGAAAGGTTTTGGATTGAACATACGCCTGGGTCATTTTTCCGGCGTAATCATAAAAACGCGTCCTGTCGATATCTTTGGCTGTTATCTTCAGCCTTTCAAGGAGCGTTTTGTTGACGTCGTGAACAATATTGCCGACTTCCAGGGGAATGGAGGTCATTTTTTTCAACGCAAGGATTTTCTTGACGGGATAGACCGGATCGTATTTGGCGTAGTAGTTGTAGTAGTATTGACGCTTGCAGGTTTCAAACAGGTTGTATCGGCTGACCGACCAGCCCAGTTTAGGGGTGAAAACAAATTGTTTCATGGGTACCTTTTAATGCATATGGTTTTCCAGCCATTGTTCCATATGGCCCAGGACCTGATCCCGTTCCGGTTCGTTAAATATTTCGTGATACAACCCGTCATACATTTTAAGGGTTTTATCAGACGACTGAACCGTTTCAAAAAGCATTCCAGCACCGTCTGGGTCCACCAGTTTGTCAGCGCCATCTTGGAGCAGCAGAATCGGCAGGGTAATCCGGGCCGCCTCTTGGGGAAACCGCTGCATGGCTTTGAGGATCTCCGCCGCCAGCCGGGCCGTTGTCTTTCCCGTGTAGACAAGGGGGTCTTCCACATAAGCCCTTACTACCGACGGATCGCGGCTGACCCCGTCTGCATCCAGCCTGATGAGTCCGATTTTCGGCATCACCGCCGAAAATACTTTTCCGGCAAGTATGGTGGCTGATGAAATGCTATCCGGCACTTTCAGAAACCCTTCTTCATGCTTCATGTCGCATCCCTCATCTTCTAAGGCTTGACCTTGGATTAAAACGTATTAGTGTAAAGCATCAAACGGCGTTGCCATCCTTTTTGACGCTCATGTTGGATTATCGGTTTTCGGAAAGGTTTTGTAAATGGATAATAACGCTCAGCTTAATCAAAAAACGCTGGATATGGCGGTAACGCAGGCCGGGACTTCCACGCAGAAACTGAATGACCTCATTCAATTGGCATATCGATCGGGTGCCAGTGAGGTCGGCATCACGAGTGTTTCCCACGTGCCTGTTGAGGACCACCTGGCAAATGTTTGCCGGGAAACCCGATGCGAGGCCTACGGGCTTTCGTTAAGTTGTCCCCCACATGTTTCAGGGCCATCCGGTTTTCGAGAATTGATCCGGAAAACTCGCCATGCCGTGGTGATTCGGATCGATATCCCTTCATCGGTCATGTTTTCGAATGAGCGTCTCGAAGTCATGGGGTTGCTTCATGAAATTGTTTCCAGCGTGGAGCAGGAAGCCATCCGCATGGGATATGCTGAATCAAAAGCCTTTGCCGGTGGGTCATGCAAGGAAATTTTTTGTGGCAAACACGCGGCATGCCTTGTGCTTTCAAAACAAGGGGAATGTCGGAACCCTCAATATGCACGCCCTTCCATGTCCGGGTTTGGCATTAATGTGTTAGCGTTGATGGAAAAAGCAGGGATTCCCATGGACAAGAGCCTTACTCCCGACCAGGCCGGTTACCATGAAGAATCCATGTCATGGCTGGCTGGTCTGGTGATGGTGGGTTGAGGTAGCGTTCGTAGCTGTTTACGGTTTATCCCTCTCATTTTCCCTTTGCCGCCAGCTTAAGTCGGATGGCTACCATGCCCTCTTCAACTTGAGCCTCCCCAGTGCTTTCAATGATTTTCAGTTGGGCCGTATTTATTCCGTCGGTCTTTTCCAATTTCGAAAACACGGCCTTGGCACGCTTTTGAGCCAGCATCGTGAAGTCGTTTTCAGTCAAAGGCTGTTGTTTTACAAGGTTCTGAAAAAGTGCCGTGTAAAATCCGACCGGGTCGGGTTTAGGGGGTGTTGAAGGTTTTTCGGGTAGAGGCTTTGACTTGGCTTTTTCACTGCCTAGCGGTGGGGAGGGCTTCAGCCCGTAGGTTTTCTTTAATGTATTTAATATTGCCCCATTCATTCGCTCAGCAGCCAGAGTATCAAGGGCTTTTTGGGTGGCTGGATCGGTCGTGTTCAACGGTTCGATATTCAGGTCCAGATCAGAGATGTCGGCGCGGCCCATCCGTTTGGCCAGAGCCTGTCTGACAGCCAGATGCTTTAATGCTGCCCCATCCGCTTCGGGGGCATACTGCCCCTGGACTTCGATAGTCAGCTGAGGACGTTGCTTAATGGCAACCGCCAGTTTGGCGAGTTTTTCCGCCTCCGGAGGCGTAATACGAGACCGTCCCACCTCAAAATTCACAATGCCTAGGTCCTCCTCATCGCCGCCTATAAGGGATGCCAGCGCCCTGAAGGGGGCGGTGACCATTTTGGTGAGAACATTCACCATTGCTTTCCAAACCAGATGGCCGTAGCTGAATTCCGGGTCGTCGAGGCTGCCTGCCACCGGAAGGCCCAGTTGAATGCGGTCGTTGGCATCTTTCATGAGTGCGATGGCCAAATCAAGGGGCAGGTCCATGGCATCCGATCCCTCCACCCGTTCTCCCAGTTCCAGACTGTCCACGATAATCTGATTTTCACCTTTAAGCCGGCTGTCTACAACTTTATAATAAAGACCCATGGAGATTTTGCCGGATTCAATTTTTCTGCCGGCAAATTTGGCTGAGTAGGGAGTGAGGCGGGTCATCTCCACATTGCGGAATACCATTTTCACATCGCTGTAGCCCTTGGTGTTGAGCGGTAAAATTTCGCCCTTGATTTTGGCTGATCCGTATTGATCCACCTGGCCTTCCAATGCCATGACCATTCTGTGATCCGGTGAAGAGGAAAATCCGTCGATGACGCCGCTGAGTTTGTGGATTTTGGCGCCAAATGGCGGCACAAGGCTCAAGTCGGCAAAGTCCACTTCCGCATCTCTGATGCGGACTTGATTGACATCAACAGGGAATGTTTTTGTGGGTTTCTCTTTTGAGACGGCCTTTTCGTCATTCGGGGGGGGTGTTTTTTCGGGAGGTTTCCGATTTGGAACCAAGACGTTTTCCAGGTTGAGAGTGCCATCTTTCTTGATCACGAACTGGCCCTTTGGCTGGTCCAAAAGAACCGTTTTGACCCGCAATCCACCCGGCAGGGTGTTGAAGTGAACCCCCGTTATATCCAGCAAATTCCAACCCAGAAATGTTTTCCCGCTTTCCGGCTGAATGAGCGCAAGGTTCTTAATGCCACCGCCCCCTTCGAAATCCAGCACATGTTCGCCCCCTTTATCCTTCTGGTAAGTCACATCACCTTTGATAAAAAGATTTCCCGAATCCAGCGAAGGGATGAGAAATTCATTGAGGTAGGGTTTCAGAGGTGTGAGGGCCACATCATCGGCTTTTATCGATAGGGTAACCCTAGGGGTCTGCATATCCACACGTCCCTTTATTGCGGCGTTACCCCCTTCAGCAATATTAAGCGCCAGGTTGAAATCAAAAGGTGCTTTGGGAGGGCTTTCAAAATCGGTTACTTCGAGTGTGACATTTTTTAGGCGGTAACGTTTGGGGTTTTTCAACCCCCGATCGGACAATTGCAGCCCGAACGTTTCCATGCGGATGGTATCAAGATGAATCGACCATGGATGTTGTTCGGCTTCCGCTGCTTTTTTTACATTGGTAATTTCCCGGCGGATGGCGCCCTCATTCCCCGAAGCGGTGAGTTGGATCAGGTTGACGGCCCCTTTCCGGGTTCGCCACACGGCCACGTCCCCGCCC
>JAGHDR010000306.1 GCA_021159825.1 Deltaproteobacteria bacterium
ATCCGGTCATGAGACGGCGCATTACTTTGCTGAGCGGGGTAGGGCCTGTTCGTAAGAGAAAGTGAAAATGGTTCGGAATCAGGGCCCAGGCGTAGCATTGCGTTTGGGTTTCTTCGAGGATGATGGCGAACCTTTCCAGGAAAGAATTGCGGTCCTTGTCATCGCAGAATATCTTTCGTCGTTCTATTCCCTGGGCCATGACGTGTTGGAGAAGGCCTGGGGCGTCTAATCTGGGTTGGCGGGGCATTGCTTATTATTTGGCACTGATTTCACAGATTTCACTGCTTCTTTTGTTTTGCCTTCCGGGATGAGATCGGACCTTTTCATGGTCTTTTTGAGAGACCTGCCCAATCATCTCATCCCACCGCATATGTGTAGAACAAGTAATTTGTTCAAGAATTTTTTTCCCTGTAGTTTTAATTACTTATACGGCCTATTCAACTGAATCGGTACCGCGGATTTGTTTAAGGTGAATATCCTTATTCATATTCAATTTTCGTTGATTCGGTGAGTTGGCATAGTTTATCCCTCTCCGCGCTGAAAGAACCTAAGGACTTCCATCTTAACAACCTCCGCCACTCTATCTGCGAGAAGATCAATCCCGTCCGTTCGTTCATCTCCGGCTCTCTGACTTCCGACTTCCGGCATCCGTCCCGCGTCCCTTCCTTTTTCCCAATCATCAAATGTTCCAATCAACGAATCATCTATCCCTTTTCCCATCTTTCTCTTGATTTCAGCTAAGCTCAACCCCGCTTTTTTCAGCATCTTTATCTCTTCAATAATGGAGACATGCTCTGGGGCGTAGCGTCTCTGTCGGCCGTTGGTCCTCAGAGGAACCAGAATTCCCACAAACTCCCTTTCCCAGAACCTGAGTGTTGGTTTGGGGACGTCGAGCTTTTGGCTGATCTGCTGGATAGTTATAGCTTGTTCTCGGAAGTTCATATTTTCCAAATTGTTGAAGGTCGCTGATTGTCTCTTGGGGACATCGTGAAATATTGGTGTTCTGTTTTTTGGGACCCCAGTGAAATACGCTTCGCTGTCCTTATGGAATTGCACAGGGCAGGCGGTTTTCGTGGATGCCGGTGTTTTTTTTGTTGTTTCGCACCATTTGCACAGCTCCGCCCCTTGAAATACATGGGCTACCATGCCATAACACGCTGAGATATCAATATCTATTGCCTGATAGCCTATAATGCCTGCCCCGCCTGCCTGTGGAATGCAAAGCCTATTCCTCCGGGGTGGCTCCCCGTAGAGAGACCGGAACATGGTCGGCAGATGGTACTGGGGTAATCTGCGCAATCTGCGTAATCTGTGGATCAAAATAAATCGATACACTTCGTTCAACTACAACTTCAGCTTGAAATGCAGCAAAAAATATGCCAAGCTACCATGTGATTATTTCATCAAATAATTCAGCAATATATCTTTTGTAAAAGGATAGGAAAAGAGTAAGGAGTCAAATCCTTGACGTTTAAGGACTGAATTTAAGTGTTAGGCTGAGGGGGGCTGGATTTGCATGTGGTAATATTGGTCCGCGAAATAGGGATAAATAGGTGTGACCCCTTTTTACTATCTGCGGCTGTCCGCGTTCATCTGCGGCCAAAAAAAATCATACCTGCATCTTCTCAACCACCCACTCCCCCACATTCCTGTCAGCAAATTCAACACCGAAAAGATAAATTGCTTTGCCCGTTCCCTGATACCTCTCAAAATATTTCTTTTCCTTAATCTGGTTTAAGGCGTTATCCTTATCGCCGTTAAATTTGAATTCAAAAATATAGATGTCTTTATCGATGATAACTGCGTCTATTCTGCCTTTGTTTGTTTTTATTTCTGCACCTACCTTCAACCCGATTAGAGAAAATATCAGGTAAAAAACTGTCTGGTAATATTTTTCTTTGTCGATTTGAAGATCGTAGGGGATGTTGGCAAAAAAGATACGCAATGTGTCAAAGAATGCTTCAAAGTCATCATTTCGAAGCACTCGAATCAAGCTGACAAGATATCCGTTTGTTTCCGTATAGCTGTAACTTCTTAAAAGGGCATACTGGAAGCTGTTTTCCACCTCAAAATTCGGATACCCCAGCATGTAGGTCATGAATTCATTATCATACCCTTTAATGGTCAGGTATCCGGTCTGGAATAATATGGGAACAAGCGAGAGGTCATCTATTTCATAGGTACTGAAATTTTCCTCTCTTACTTCGAGATCCTGCATTTTTTTGATATCAAAGTTTTTTTCCTTAATCAGCTTAACAAGGAAGCTTGGAGTAGCGGTCTCGAACCAGTAGTTTCCAAAATCAAGTTTTTTAAACAAAAGAAGCGCTGAAAACGGATTGAAAACCTTTGCACAGCTTTTGCTAAAACAAAAACCATCATACCAGTATGTTATTTTTTCAACCAATTCAGCATTACTGACATCTTCGGTCCTTGCAAACCAATCTATATATTCTTTAAAAAAGATAGTCAATTCCCAGGCAGTTATCCCAAGAAGCGATGAATATCCGGCATCCATGGAAATATCTTCCAGATTGTTAAGCCCACTGAAGACGCCTGCTTTGGAAAACTTGCTCACACCTGTAAGGAACACAAACCGGATATGTTCATCGCATGCCTTTATAATCGCATAAAATCCTTTTAGTACCTCCCTAAGTTCAACAGCCAGTTCCTTGTTTTCAATATTGTCAATGATCGGTTTGTCGTATTCGTCAATAAGGACAACCACTTTATTGATCTGACTCAATTGGGTCAGGAGTTCATCAAATGCTTCATAATACCGATCCCTCGTAAGCGAAATCCCATATTTTTCAGCTATACTTTTTAACTGATACAGAATAAAGCCCTTCAGGTCATCCTTGCTTTCCGCCTTTTCCTTGCTGAAATCTATCCTCACAACCGGATGTTTTTCCCACGCATAATCCGATTTGTATATCCACAACCCTTTAAACAGTTCTTTTTCACCTTCAAATATTTCATTTAATGTGGAGATCAAAAGACTTTTGCCGAACCTTCTGGGTCTGGAAAGGAAATATACACTCCCCCGGGTAAGCAATTTATAAATATGTTCCGTTTTATCCACATACAGATAATTACCATCTATCAATTTCCGAAATGTCTGTATTCCTATTGGAAGATTTTGCATATCATTGCCTTTTTTTAAAGTCTATTGGAAATGGGGTCGGACCTCAGCAACTAACTTAAATAATTACATAACATCTCAAAAACGGGCTGTTTTTCACGCTTAGAAGTCCTTTTTTTGGGGTAAAATGGGGCTTTTAAGAAAATTACCGGGTGGGGTTGGCATCCCCGGACCCCCGCCTTCCGGCATCTGCAGCAATGGTTTTGGTACGTCTTGACATCAGTCTACTTCTTAAACCTGCCATTCTCGCCCTAAAAAGGGCGCTGTAAGACCGTTTTTTGCTATGAAAAATGATATATTCATTGTCTTATCAGGTTGTTAAGTTGTTCCGACCCGATGTTCCTCAAAGGAAAACCTTGTACCCTGTATTAAGAACCTGGGCTAACCGTTTGGCCATGCTTTTTCCGATAGCCCGCTTACCATTCTCCATTTCAGAAATATGATGCGGCTTTGCACCGATTTTCTCAGCCAATTCAGCCTGAGTCAAGCCCTCACGATCCCTGGCACCTTGGAGAACACTTCCAGTTCCAAGTTCAGGAAAAGCTTCTTCCCATGTTACCAAATCATCATTATCATTTTTTGGAATGCGATACTCAACGCCAGCCAGGTCCAAAAATTGACTGAATGCAAGCTTGACCCGAGCTGCTTCTGTTGCAGATACACGGATGCAAACATCAGCAAATTCTGTTGTAATTGACTCCCTCGTGTGTTCCGGCATACTTTATCTCCACAATCTTGACTTCGTATTCAGTGACCCTCCATACTGCCACATAGGTTGGATCCCCCTTTTTTAAATGACAATGGTAACAATCTATTTTTCCCCGAAGTTTTCCAAAATTGGGCCACTTATCTTGCACAGGGCCATACTGTTGAATTTCTTTAACAAGGAAATTAAGTCGCTTCCTGGGTCTTGGAGGCAACTTCTCGATCTTCTTCTGCAATTTCCTGCTAAGTTTTACTGTCCAAACCATTTGGTATATTTATACCATTTCCAGGTTATTTGTCAACGAATAAAAGGACCTTAAATAGTATCCTATTCAAATACCATGGTGACTTGTTAAAGCAGAGTTCGCGATGGAAAATCGTAAGCGCTATCTCATCGTACAACATCATAATGAGGGAATGGGGTCGGACCTTAACAACCTTTTGATATGTTTATCAAACAGCCAAAAATAAGGTCGTTTTCAATCCTTAAACATGCCTTTTTGGGGGCAAAATGGAGCCTCTAAGGAAAATCTGCTTTTACGATACTGCATTGTCGAGGATGGGGCTGGTGAAAAGATAACTGCATTCAGGAAAATGCCGGGCAAAGCAAATGATCCCAGATGCGTATTTTGCTTCCATGTTCCTATTTTTTTCATTCGACGCTTAAAAGGCAGCAGATTTCGAAGGCTACGAAGAAACCAATCGGATATTCGTAAAATCCCGAATTTGCGCCACAATATACCCGATCATCTCTTCCGTCATTCCAGGATAAAGGCCAATCCAAAAACTGTCGTTCATGAGTTTGTCCGTGTTTTTCAATTCGCCGGCAATACGGTAATCTTTTCCCTCTTTCTGGGTAGAAAAACAGGGGTGCCGGATCAGGTTACCGGAAAAAAGGTTGCGCGTTTGAATATTTTTCTCCTCTAAGTATGTGACAATATCATTGCGCTTGAAAGGGAGACCATCTCTCAAGGTTATCAGAAAACCGAACCAGCTTGGATCACTGTTGGGTGTGGCTTTTGGAAGTATGAAGTATTCTTGCAGGTTTTTCAGGTTGTCATACAGAAGCTGAAAGTTTCCTTACCCCCTTAACCTGCTGCGAAAAACGATCCAGACAGCTTCTATGCACTCATGGCACACTTCATAACGCGACTTGC
>JAGHDR010000277.1 GCA_021159825.1 Deltaproteobacteria bacterium
GCTCTACTGTGTGGTGGCCATACGCTTTCAACCCAAGTTGGACAAAAACGGAAACCCCCAGCGGTACAAGAGCGGCAAAAAGGCCGGACAGATCAAGACGGAAAAGATCCGGTTTTTCAGGCCTCCCAACAAACGGGACCTGGATGCACTGGAAGCGGCTGAAAAGCAACTCATGGACAACTGGGACCGCTGGGACGCGGCAGGACTGATTCCAACCGAGCGCATCCCTCTGGCACACAAAACTAAAGAACCCCTTCGTGTGGGTATGAACCGCTGGTGTGACATGTTTATGCCGAGGCAGCTTCTGGGGCATTTGACCCTGGTGGAAGAGCTCAATCGGCTCAAGCCGGAAATGCTTGCGGAACTGGGTGAGGATCGGGGAAAAGCCGTGACGACCTATCTCCAGTTTGCCATTGATAAGGGGCTGGATTACAACAGCCGGCAGACGAGATGGCACTACGGGCGGGGTGTCATAATCAATACTTTTGGTCGGCATGACTATTCGCTCAAATGGACGTTTGGAGAAATGATCTCTTCCGGTCCGAATTCCGGTGCTGCCTGGGGTCTGAGTCAGGTTATTGATGCCTACAAAGGAATCGCATCGTTGATCAATAGAACCGAAAGATTCATCAAAAACCCTGTGACAATCAAAAACGGAACGGCCGCGCACTTATCAAATGTAGAAGATACTTCCGTTGACCTTATCTGCATGGACCCCCCCTACTACAACAATGTCCAGTATGCAGAGCTTTCCGATTACTTCTACGTGTGGCAGAAACGAACCCTTCAAGATCTCTACCCCGGTTATTTCGACCGCCGCCTCACCAACAAACAGGATGAAGCCGTGGCAAACCCGGACCGGGACGGCGGAGCAAAGGGCGCCAAAGAGGCCTATGAGCGAATGATGGGGGAAATCTTCCACGAATGCCGAAGGGTCGTCAAAGACAATGGCATCCTGACCCTCATGTTCACCCACAAGAGCCAGGACGCATGGGAAACCCTGACCCGATCACTCATCGAAAATGGCTGGAATATCACCGCATCTTTTCCCGTGGAATCTGAAACTCAGCAGGGAATTCATACCAAAGAGACCGCTTCAGCCATCAACTCTATTTTTCTATCCTGTCGAAAACGCTTGCAAGAATCCTCCCAACCCGCCACCTGGACCGGTTTCGGCGGCAAGGGGGTGCAGCAGAAGATCAGAAATGCGGTAAGTGCCGCTTTGTCGGAATTTGCGCCCCTAAAACTCAACCCGGTGGATGAAATGGTGGCCGGTTACGGCCGGGCCCTTCGTGTACTGTCGGAGCAATGGCCCGTGCTGGACGGGGATGAGGAGGTAGGACCGGTGCGGGCCATGAATGAGGCCAGCCGGGTGGTGGCTGAAAACCAGATCCGTCGCATCACCGGCGGCAGGCTCAGGGTGGAAGAACTCTCTCCCGAAGCGGCCATGGCCCTGACCCTGTACGGCATCTACGGCTTGAACGAATTTCCCTACGACGAAGCGCTGAATTTGTCCCGGTCCCTGAATATCGCTTTGGAAAGCAAACCCGGTGGATACCGGGCTGAAGGACGTTTCATCGGTATGAACACGGCGGCCCGCTCCGGTCGAAGAGCGCAGCAATCCCGGGCCGAAGAAACCGGGTTTTACGCCCCCCTGGTTCGAAAGGGTTCCAAATTGCGCCTGGCAAGGCCCGATGAACGCAGTAAACCCCGCCTGGAAAACCCCCAAACCGAATGGGACCTGCTCCAGGGCCTGATCATGGCCTACCGAACGGGAGATATTCCGGTGGCAAGGGGTTATCTGGCCCAATATGCCCAAGGTCGGGAAGAACGGGTCCTCAACCTGCTTGAAGTCTGGGCCGCGGAAATGCCTGATGAAAAATGGTGCAAAGAGGCCCGGGCCATGGCCTTCGGCTTGAAATAAAGGATTCGGCTGTGGCAAACCCCAATAAGACGACAAAGAACTTCAAAAATCGGGACTGGGAATACGCCTACCGGACCTCCGCCACAGGCCCTAAGGGCAAAGCCGCCGATATCCTCCACGATTTTTACATCCCCGCCCTCAGCCTGAGCGTACAATATGACCGCATGGCCGGGTACTTCCGTTCCTCCTCCCTGGCAGCCGCTTCCCAGGGTTTTTCAGCCTTTACCGCATCCGGCGGCAAAATGAGATTAATTGCCGGGGCGGATATTACGGAAGAAGATGTCCTGGCCATCCTGGCCGGCAACCGGGAACTGATGGCGCAACGGCTAAACCGGGAACTGGAAGACGCGGCGTCTTGGCCCGAAGGGGTGAAACGCGGCGTTGAACTGCTCTCCTGGATGGTGGGCAAGGGACACCTGGAGGTGCGGGTGGCCTTTCGCGTCAATGCCCCGGATGGATACGTCCATGAAAAATGGGCGGTCTTCACTGATGAGCAGGGGAACCGCCTCGCTATTGCCGGATCTCTCAATGAATCCCGAACCGCTCTGGTACACAATGCCGAAAACATCGATGTTCATGCAGACTGGTGGAATGACCTGGAAGAACGACGGGTCAATGATGCAGGCCTGAGCTTTGAGACCCTCTGGCAGGATCAAAGCCCTTGTCTTCGCGTGCTTCCCCTCCCCGAGGCGGTCCGGCAACGGTTGATCGAGATCGGTCAAAATGTGGAAATCCCGCTTGAAATTGATGGATCCACCGCCATAAAACCCGCCTTGGATCCCCCATCAGCCCTGGAACGTCTCAAGTTCGCGCTCATCAAAGACGGACCTCACCTTCCGGGGGGCCGTTTTGTGGGCATGGAGACCGCCCCGGTGAAACCCTGGCCGCATCAAACCGTGGTGGCTCGCCGACTGGTTAAGACCTGGCCCTACAGCTATCTCCTCTGCGATGAGGTGGGCCTCGGAAAAACCATCGAAGCGGGTCTGGCGATCCGTTCACTCTACCTGTCGGGACTTGCTAAAAGGGTCCTCATTACGCCGCCTGCCAGCCTGACCCGCCAATGGCACCGGGAGATGGAATCCAAGTTTTTCCTTCCCTTTGCGCGGATACTCACCGGAACGCCCATTCGCCGCCAAACCCTTTTTCCCGCCGAAAAAACAGAATACGGCAACGGACTCTACGAACTGGATCTGACCATCATCTCCACCGGTCTCTTGAGCCGAAAGGAGCGGCTGTCGGAACTTCAGAAAACAGCCCCCTTTGACCTGGTTCTCATCGATGAAGCCCACTACGCCAGACGAAAAAATCCAACCCGCGGAACCCGTGCTCATCCGCGTTTTGGAAATTTCTACGAGGCCGTCGAAAAACACCTCTCCCCGAAAACCGGCTGCCTTTGGATGGCCACGGCCACCCCCATGCAGCTGGACTGGGTGGAAGTATTTGACTTGCTTCGGCTCACCGGACGGGTCGGTCCGTTTCAGTTGGATCCCTCCCTGACCCGGGCCTATTACAGTTGTTTGAGCGCTTTGGTGCGGGAACAGAACATTACCCAGGAGGAATGGGAACTGCTCAGGCGGTCCATGCTCTCATTGGAGCGACATGATCCGTTCTTGTGGCAATACCTCCAGGATGCGGTTATTTACGGTATTGTGAGGCCCGCCGCCAACCAGTGGCTTCAACAGGGCCGCATCCCTCTGGGGACGGACAAAAGACACATTCGACGGCTGATCTTCTCAGGCGCGCCTCTGTCCCGCGTAATGCTTCGGCACACCCGGCCGCTTCTGGAACTGTACCGGGAAAAGGGGCTTTTGGACGACACCCTGGCGCGCCGGGAGATCCTGCCCATGCCCCCCATCGTGATGACCCCCCTTGAAAAGAAAGCTTACGATGAGCTTCAGGCCTATTGCGAAAATTTGTCCTCGAAAATCGCTTCCTGCACCGATGGAAAGAAAGTTCCCACCAGTTTCGGGTTTCTACTCAGTTTCCTTAGGCTTCGGTTTGCATCAAGTCTCTTTGCTATTCGGGAAACTCTCAGGAGAAGACGCGAAAAAGTGGTGGCGACCCTGATGCATCACCAGAAATGCGAAGAAAAGGCGGAAATCCCCGAGGATGAACAGGACTTTATGACGGAGGAAGGCTACGAGCCCGACGAGCGCATCCTGGAATCACTCTTAAAGAACCGCAACCCGGATGATTTGACCTGGGAACGGGATCGCCTGGGCGCCATGCTCATGACGCTGGATGATTTGTCCGGTACGCCCAGCAAAATGAAGGAACTGCTTTCCGTGCTTAACCAACGTCGCCTTGAAGGGGGCCGGATTAAGCAGACGGTGATTTTTACGCGGTTCTACGACACCCTGACGGATATCCTGGAGCGGCTTCGCGGCATCGATTCTTCCCTCCTGCTCGGGGCCTATTCGGGAAAGGGCGGTCAGTTTGTGGACCCCCGAACCAAAAGGCTCAGAGGCGTGGAACGGGATGAGATCAAACACCGTTTCCTGCGCGAAGAAGTTGATATTCTCATTTGCACGGATGCCGCTGCTGAAGGGTTGAACCTTCAGACCGCCGATCTGTTGATCAACTATGACCTTCCCTGGAACCCCATGAAGGTGGAGCAGCGAATCGGCCGCATTGACCGCATCGGTCAGAAACATGATCGCATCCTGGTATTGAATCTGTGCTATGTGGATTCGGCCGAGCAAATCGTGTACGACCGTCTTTTGAAACGGCTGGCCCGGGCAGGCGATATCGTGGGGCGGCAGCAAGTCTCCCTTCTGCCGGTGACAGAGGAAGAGTTCAACGATTTGGCCTCGGGCGCATTAACGCCCCGGGAATTGGAGAAACGGGCCAGGGAACGCATCGCGCTTCAGAAAAGCCGAATTGAAAGTATGGAGATTCCGGCTGAAGATCTTTATAACATCTATCGTCGCATGGATGAAAAAGGACGGGACAATCCTCCACCCATAACCCTTAAAGCCATCTGGGAAACGCTTACAGGATCAGACTATTTGCGGAATGCGGGGTGTACCCCTTCATTAAACAACGGACGACAATACATCGAACTGCGTGGAATGGACGGCATACCTCATGGGAGCGCCGTTACAGTAGATCGAACCCTCTATGACCGGGGCGTTCCGAACATTGTCGGACGCCTTCATTTTGCCACCTACGGGGATCCGGTTTTTGAGGTGCTTATGGGCGAATTTCATCAGTATGGACTACCGAAATGCGTTGAGAGACTCACTGAAAATGTACCGGATCTGGATGTGGTGGTTGTGGCCTACGCAGCCGCCGGTACGGACGAGAAAGGCTCTCCGGAGGTGCGTCTGATTACGTCCTGGAAGGACCTGAACGGATTCCGGCTGAACGAATCCGTTGAACTGTCCGAAACGGAACTGAGCCCTGTGCGGGAACAGCTTTACGACCGGATCAGCCGGGAATTCGACCCCACCCGGGCCGTACCTAGGCTGGTAAAGCAGAACGAACGGGCCGGCCGCGCCCAGCGTATCATGAATCTTTTGACCATCCGGAAACTGCTGCCGCCCCCGGGATATACGGATGCGGATAATTTCTGGACCGCTGTAAAAGAACGTCTGGATCCTCTTGTAGCGGAACGAAAACGCTTGATGGTAACGGATATGCCGGTCAGCATCCTGGCTTCCATTCGCGATGAACTGCCTTATGATCTGGACCTGCCCCGGGTCGGCGAAAAAACGATTGTGACCCTTCCCATTTACGCCATCGCCGCGGCAGTAGATGCCGGTTGCCGGATGGCCGATGCCATGAGAAAAAGAAGGGCGGATCTTACCATCTCCACGGTGCAGGGGCGATTGAACCGGGAGATTGAAAAGGAGTTAAAGGCGTATCGGAACTCCTCCGTCTAAAGTACGTTTCACAGAATGACGGCATTTTCATTTTTAGCAGTGACACAAATTGTCTCATGAATGTTCAGACAGGACAAATTCATCTTGTTTGGCGAATCTGTCGTCTTGCGAAAGAGAGCGACAGTTGCTATAAGTATAAACATGAATGATACCAGATTCTTTCCACATGGAAACATGGAAACAGCCATGAAAAGGGAAGGTAGGTAAAAGGAGATATAGGATGCTTAAAATAGAAGATTTGCAGGTTAAACTGGGGGAGAAGGAGATCTTGAAGCATATTGATCTCGAAATCAACCCCGGTGAAACCCACATCCTTTTTGGTCCCAACGGGAGCGGCAAGACGTCGTTGTTGATGACCATTATGGGATATCCCCAGTACGAGGTGGTTTCCGGGAAAATTATGTTCAAGGGGGAGGATATTACCCATATGCCTATTGATGAGCGGGCAAAACTGGGCATCGGCATGAGTTACCAGCGACCACCCACCATCAACGGCCTCAAAACCCGGCAGATGGTGGAGTTGTGCGCCGGTGGGGAAATTAATGAAGCAGCCCTGGCAAGGCAAGTTAATTTTGAAGAGTTCCTGGACCGGGATGTGAATGCGGGTTTTTCCGGCGGTGAAATCAAACGGTCGGAATTGCTGCAACTGATGGCGCAAAAACCGGATTTGATGCTGTTCGATGAGCCTGAATCGGGGGTGGACATGGAAAACATCACCCTCGTGGGAAATATCATTGCCGAACTTCTGGAAAAGCATCTTCATCCCTCAAGGGGTCGGTCTAAAATGCAGGCCAAGGCCGATAGAACCAAAATGGGTTTGATCATTACCCATACGGGATTTATCCTGGATTATGTCTCGGCCGACAAGGGACAGGTGCTCTACAACGGGAAGCTCAGTTGTGTGAGCAACCCCAGGGAAATTCTCAATTGTGTGGGCGATACTGGATATGAGGAGTGCGTAAGATGCATATCAATGAACAATTTGAGTTAAAAGCGAAAGAGGCAATCCACAAAAAGGGTGCCATAGGGCCGGATGTGGATCTTAGTACATTTGATCCAACACCGTCGCCCCATTTCGAAATGGTGGATGACGATCTTCGCAATCTTCCCCGGGAAGAACAGGAACGACTGCTCATGGCGGGGCTGGATGTGACGGAAAAGGAAAGGGGCGGAACCTTTTTGCAGATGAACGACCATGCCGTCCATTGCCACAGTTCCCAGGAAGGCATTGAAGTCCTTTCCATTCAAAAAGCGCTGGCAGAGCAGCCTTGGGTTCGCGATTATTACTGGAAGCTGGCGGACGTGGGCGCCGACAAATATACGGCGGCAGCCCAGCTGGGTCTGCATGACGGGTACGTCATCCGATCCCTTCCCGGAAGCAAATCGGTCTATCCCGTTCAGGCCTGTCTTTACATGCATAAGGACGGCATGCAGCAGAATGTGCACAACATCATTGTTGCGGAAGAGGATTCCGAACTTCACATCATATCGGGATGTGCCACGGCCCCCCATCTTAAACGGGGTCTTCATGTGGGGATATCGGAGTTTTTTGTAAAGAAAAACGCCAAATTGACCTTCACCATGATTCACAACTGGGCGGAGGAAGTGATGGTGCGGCCCCGGTCAGTGGCAAGGGTGGAAGAGGGCGGCCTTTTCATTAATAATTATATTTCCATGAAGCCGGTTCGAAGCGTACAGATGTATCCCACAACGCATTTGGTGGGTGAAGACGCGGTGGCGCGCTTTTACAGCATCGTAGTGGGAAGTCCGGGTTCGGAATACGATCTGGGCGGTCGGATTTTCTTGAAGGCGAAAGGGACTCGGGCGGAAATCGTTGCCAGGGCCATCAGCAATGGTGGAAAGATGATTGCCAGGGGGCATCTCATTGGAGAAGTTCCCGAAATCAAGGCTCACCTGGAATGTAAGGGGTTGTTGTTAAATGGGGGCTTGATTCATGCCATCCCGGAGCTGGAAGGGCATGTGGACGGGGTGGAAATGAGTCATGAGGCGGCTGTGGGGAAAATTGCTCAGGAGGAGATCAGCTACCTCATGAGCCGGGGGCTCAACGAGGAAGAGGCCACCTCCACCATTGTTCGGGGGTTTTTAAGCGTTGATATCCCGGGGCTTCCGCCCCAACTGCAAGCCGAGATCGACCGTGTTATAGAAGAGAGTGATAAAGACGTTATGTAAGCCAACCGGGCAGACACACAGGTCTGCCCCTACCTACCCCATCTTTTGATTCGCAATATGCCCGTAGGGGCGGATCTATGTGTCCGCCCTTTTGTGATCCGTAAGGGGGGGGGCGGCTCTGACAGAATCAGAGTCACCCCCTCTTTTGTTTTTTTAATAAATTCAATAAGGTAATGAATAAAAATATTGCATTACCAATGGAGCGTATGGTACTTGAGTAATGGGTGCTTTTTTTTGAAACACCTGAAAACCTGAGGTATCACTATGGCAGAGAAAAAATATGTGAGGCCGGAACAAGGCATCGCCGTGCCCTCGTTGTCGGAACTAAGGGGTAGACAATCGGTTCGGGCAACCTTTAAGCTCAGCGGAAAAGCCATTGAGGCCATCAGTGTGGCGGCGGCTCACATGGGGATTAAACAGAAGTCCCTTTTTGATCATTTGATCGATGATGTGGAATCATTGGCGGTGGTTGCCCGGGGAATAGAATCCAAGCGATTTTTGAGGCTGAAACGGGTTCAGAAAACCTTTGTTCTGAGCCGACGGACGCTTTGCAGCCTGGAGGAGGTTTCAAAGGATTTTGAAACACCGAGAGATGCGCTCGTGGAATACTCAATTGCCAGGCTTCTGCCGGTTATTGAAGAAGAGCGAAAAAAGCATGAAAAGCGAAAGAAGATTCTGGAAGAAATCGGAAATTATCTTGAGCAGGGTGAGGAAATTTCCGAAAAGGTTGAAAATGCGCTGGGAGAGGAGGATATGCTCAGTGAAAAACTGAAAGGGGCCGTTTCAACTTTGCGTGGCGCCTATGAGACAATGGCGTCATTTGTGGAAAAGGGAAAGGTTATTGAACAGTTTTGAGAACAGGCCGAGTTGAAAATGCCGTTAAACTCTGATAAGGATGGATTGGAAATGAGCGGGAAGGTTCATGGGACCATTTCCGAATGTGAAGAAGGTTTGAGAAAAATGAGAATTTAAGAATTGTTGGTGGGGGATGGACAGTTATGCCGGATGATATCCAGGAAGAGGTTGCGGAAGAAACGGTTGAAACGCAATCGGAAGAAGAGAGTTTTGCCGATCTGTTTGAGGCATATGATAATAAATTGAATGAAAGTGTTCGGGTGGGGGATAAAATCAGGGGGGAGATTATCGCCATCGGCAGGGACGCTGTTTTTGTGGACACCGGAACAAGGATTGACGGGGTCGTGGAAAAGGGCGAACTGCTCGATGAAGAAGGTGGACTTCCGTATCAGGTGGGAGATGTTCTGGAACTCTACGCCATATCCGTCAAGGCGGGAGAGATTCGGCTTTCAAAGGCCGTGACCGGCGTGGGTGGTTTTGAGCTTTTGCAGGATGCCCATGAGGAAGCGATTCCGGTGGAAGGCAAGGTGCATGCCCTGAACAAAGGCGGGTTTGAGGTATTGCTGGGACAGAAAAGGGCTTTTTGCCCCATCAGCCAGATGGACATTCATTACGTGGAAAAACCCGAGGATTATGTGGGGGAAACCTTTGAATTCCTCATTACCGATTTTGAAGAAGACGGCCGCAACATCGTGGTTTCAAGACGAAAGTTGTTGGACAAGGCCGTGGCAAAGGCGCGGAAAAGTTTCTTTAAAGACCTTGTCGTGGGTGACGAGATAAAGGGCAGGGTGACCAAGCTCATGCCATTTGGCGCTTTTGTGGAGCTCATTGTGGGGGTGGAAGGGCTGGTTCATATTTCCGAGTTGGGTTGGTCACGTGTGGAAAATCCTGCCGACGTGCTAAAGCCCGGCGATTCCGTAAAGGTTAAGGTGCTTGGCATGGTGCCGGGCGAAAAGCCGGGTCAGATGAAGATCTCCCTTTCCATCAAGCAAACCGTTGACGACCCCTGGGATACGGTCGCAGAACGGTTTAGGGTGGGCGACGTGGTGGAAGGAAAGGTGACCCGCTGTGCCCCATTCGGCGCTTTTGTGGAGATTGAAGCGGGTATTGAGGGGCTTGTTCACATCAGCGAAATGAGTTATCGGAAGCGGATCTTGAAATGCGAGGATGTGGTCGCACCCGGCGATATGGTTCAGGTGACGATCAAGGAAATTGATGAATCCCGAAAGCGAATTTCCCTAAGCATGCGGGATGTGGAAGGCGATCCCTGGGCGGGGGTTGCACAAAAGTACCACGTGGGGCAGGCGGTGGAAGTCATCGTGGAAAAGCACGAAAAATTCGGGATATTCGTTTCCCTTGAACCGGGTATTTCGGCCCTGCTGCCCAAAAGCAGGATACGGGAGTCGGCCAAGCCGGGTCGTATTGAAAAAACAAAGCCGGGGGATGCCATACCCGTCGTGATTGAAAATGTCAACATCAACGAACGGAAAATTTCCGTGGGTCCCGGGGACGCGCAGGATGAAGGTGAATGGCGCAGTTTTGTCCCCGGTAAGGATGAAGGGATGGGTTCATTGGGTGAGAAACTGAAACAGGCCCTTGCGGCAAAGAATAAGGGATAGGGCCTGTTGCGGCGAATTTTTTGGAAGTTCCCTAAGGAAAAAAGAATGGAGGGTCGAGATGAAACTGGACGGTAAAAAGATCAGGGCTCTTATTGGGTTTCAAGTTGGCATTCTGATGCTTTCCAGACAATCAATCATGAATTCAAGTAGTTATGCTGCATTAGCGACATTTATTTCGCTTGATATCAATTTGAATGATATTTTACATTAA
>JAGHDR010000235.1 GCA_021159825.1 Deltaproteobacteria bacterium
CTTCAATTTTAAGTTTTCCGCCTATCTCAGCGGCAAGATATTCGAACTCTTTTTCGGTCAATCCGAAATTATCAAAATCCAGATCTTCGGAAAAACGTTTATTGCCGTGCAGTATCCTGATGGCAGTCCCTCCCAGAAATGAAAGTTTTTCTCCATGATTCGAGCTAAAAATAATCTCCAGTATTTTATACTGAAGATACTCGCGCATCAGGCTGCGCTTGAATGCTCGAAGATTCACCGGATAATAAGATTCTATTTCTTTAATACTGAGCATCTTTCACGTATTCCATAAAGCTCTTAACCCTTTTCGCAAGCCTCTTCTGTCTGAATTCATTCAAATAAGCCATAAGACGTCTTTCATCCACCTGGGTCAAGTATTGCTCCCTGGCAATACGCATCCCGGCGAAGTCATTTTCTGACTTTATAGTGGTATTGATATAAAAATAATCAAGAAGCGCCTTCTCCGGATCGGCAATCTTAAATCTTCTGCCATTATAATCAACCAATTTGTAACCAAAAAGCAGCCGCGGACGTATGGTGTGGTAGATAAAATCGCCCACATTGGTTTTAAAAATCATTGTCTTTCGGCTTGAGGCAGAAGTCAAACCATAAACACTTTCCGGTATCATCTGGTAACATGAAAGCGCCATTTCAAAAGAAATATAAGAAGGGTTGTAGATTCTATTGGCAATTTCAAAAAGAACATTCTCATCCAGCTTTAGGTCCGCAAATACATAATACCCCCGTATGATCTTTTTGATATATCCTCTATCTTGCCATTCTACCAACCTTCTGACATAAAAACGGCTCTCTACCTTCCTGATATCATTCACAGAGAATACAGTATAAAGTTTAAAGGCTTCTCTGAACTCATGATATCGCATCACATTTCCTTAAAGTGCTGCTTTTAGCAATTTGGAGAAATATGATAGCAATCGTGCCGGCGCTTGTCAACGAGAAAAAATAGCCTGTGACTTAAATCAACGCCCTCCGCACGCACTGTAAGGAACTTCGGGATCATATATTGGAAATGTTGCTCGTATTTGGTGGTATTAACCAGGACACTTCTTGATGGCGGCATAAACCACCTCGGCGGTTTCTGCAACCCCGAATAACGCCACAGTCCGGATACCCTTGAACTTAGCGCCCTTCGGGCGGACTTAAAAGATGAACGTCCAACATCGAATTTTGAATTAAGGTATTCTGCCAATTTATAAATGGGCAGAGCGAAGCGATTTCATCATTCGATGTTCAACGTTGGACGTTCGATGTTCGACGTTCAAAAAAAAATCACTCAGTTCCTATCAAGCCGAATTCATTAAGCATAAAATGGAAATTCCTATACTTTCAAGATAAATGTTTTTATTCCGACGACACTTCCTTCAACATCATGTATTCCCCCCCATCCTCCAGGCTGTAGACTTTATCCAGGACCTGAAGCCGGGAGGCATATTCAAAGGTGGTTTCCCCGTCCCGGGCCCGGGATAACTTTTCCAGGATCTCGGATACAATGACCCCCATGAGTTGAAAATCCGTAACCACCAGATGGGCCGGAATGGAAATTTCTTTTTCGGCGAAATGGGTTTGAATCCCCTGTGTTACAAAGGCGTTATCCTCCTGCACATAATTGATGTCGATGCGCTGAGAAGGATCAGCCTGGTTTTCGATGGATGCGACGATGGTGTCCATTCAGGTTCCAATCTCCCAAGAGGAAAGGTAGTGCTCCTGCTCTTCCGTCAGGGTGTCGATCTCAACACCCATGGATTTCAATTTGAGCCGTGCGATCTCCCGGTCTATGGCGTGGGGAACGGGATAGACCTGATTTTTCAGAGTCGCGTGTTCCTTGGCCATATACTCGGCGCTGAGGGCCTGGTTGGCAAAACTCATGTCCATAACGCTTGAGGGATGCCCTTCCGCCGCAGCCAGGTTGATGAGCCTGCCCTCGCCCAACACATAGATTTTCCGGCCGTTGTTAAGGGAAAACTCCTCTACGAACTCTCTGATCTGTCGCCTGGTCACCGACGCGCTCGCCAGACCCTTAAGATCTAATTCCACATCAAAATGCCCGGAGTTTGCCACGATGGCCCCTTCCTTCATTTCCAGAAAATGCGCCAACCGTATGACATTGATATCGCCTGTCAGGGTACAGAAAAAATCACCCAGGGGTGCTGCCTCAGCGATGGGCATCACCTGGAAGCCGTCCATAACCGCTTCAAGGGCTCGGAGCGGATCCACCTCGCAGATAATCACGTGGGAGCCATGGCCCTTGGCCTTGGTGGCAACCCCTCTTCCGCACCAGCCGTAACCGCTGACCACAAAAGTGCTGCCCGCCAGCAGCCGGTTGGTGGCCCGAATAATGCCGTCCACCGTACTCTGCCCGGTGCCGTAACGGTTGTCGAACAGGTGCTTGGTATCGGCATCGTTCACCGAGACCACGGGGAATTGAAGGACCCCGTCTTTTTCCATGCTTCGAAGCCGTATAACACCGGTGGTGGTTTCTTCGGTACCGCCAATGATGTTCTTCAAAAACCGGCTTCGATCTTCCTCGGACAGACGCTGCCCCCAGGCGCTGACGGATGCTTCCAGGTCGTCCCATTTCTGAAGGGCGATAAAATGAAGGGAACTCACCAGATCCGCGCCGTCGTCCATGGTGATGTGGGGCTCATACTGAAGGGCCGACAGGATGTGGCTGTAATAGGTGGCATGGTCTTCGCCCTTGACGGCAAAAACAGGAATTTCATCATCAGCCACCAGGGAAGCGGCCACATCGTCCTGGGTGGAAAGGGGGTTGGAGGCGCAAAGAACCACATCCGCCCCTCCGGC
>JAGHDR010000348.1 GCA_021159825.1 Deltaproteobacteria bacterium
CCCATTATCGGCTCGAGATTTCTTTTGAAAATGGAAAAGACCTGATGGAAAAACTCCTGATCCTGGTAGAAAAAGAAGGCCTCGCAACACTTGAAGATCCTTGGAACAAAGGCGTTTAATGGCCTATTATCATATCAAGAACACCATTGTGGAAGAGGGCTCAAAAAAAAGCCCCATGAGCAGGAAAATAATGGGACGTATCCCCCATACGTCCCTCGCAAAACCTTCGAGCTCAATCTCACCGGACAGCATGGGAAAAGATACGCTGCACCTGCTTTCCTATAAAGGAGAATTTCTCAAACCCTGCCCGGGGACCAAGGAATATATCTGCTGCGGATATCAAATCCTCAATGTGGCCACCAATTGCCCCCTTGACTGCAGCTACTGTATTCTTCAATCCTATTTCCTGCACCAGCCCTATTTGAGAATCCATGTTAACCTGGAAGAAAACCTGGGCGCAATTCTGACGTTCATCGACCGGGATCCGGAGCAGATTGTTCGTGTTGGAACCGGAGAATTCGCGGACAGTCTTGCGCTGGATCCGCTCACTCACTGGACCGATATTCTAATGCGGCCTTTCTCGAAGAGAAAAAATGCTGTTTTGGAATTCAAAACCAAAACCAACCAGATAGACGGATTGATTTCCTCCCCATACAGAGACCGCATCATTGTATCCTGGTCCCTCAACAGTCCGCTCATTTCTGCAACGGAAGAAAAGGGGGCCGCAACGCTCAAGCAAAGGCTTGAAGCGGCCCGGCGATGTCAGGCGGAAGGATTTGTGGTGAGTTTTCACTTTGATCCGCTGATTCCCCATAAAGGATGGAGGGAAGGATATCTGAAAACCATCGACCTCATGGACCGGTATCTGAACCCCAAAGGAATTATCTGGATCAGCATGGGATCTCTCAGGTTCATGCCCGATCTGAAGCCCATCATCAGAAAACGACATCCCGGAACTTCAATTCTGGATGGAGAATTTATCACGGGTCTCGACGGCAAGGCCCGTTATTTTAAGCCCATCCGGATTGAACTCTATCAGTTCATGCGGCGGAATCTGGAGAAGTGGTATTCCGATTTGGGACTCTACCTTTGCATGGAATCAGATGAAATCTGGGGGAAAAGCATGGGTTGGTCTCCTCAAGACTCAAAGGGTCTCAAGGGTTTTCTCGATGATCGGGTCGTCCGGATTTTTAAGTAGCAATCTACCGGAATATATGCTAGAAAACAGCGGTTAAAAATAAAACTGGAGGTAAAAAGTATGACATTAAGGGAAAAAGTGGAGGATGCACTTAAAAAAGTCAGGCCTTCTCTCCAAGCGGATGGAGGGGATGTGCAACTGGTGGATGTGGATGAGAATGGATTGGTAAAGGTTAAATTGACGGGTGCCTGCGCGGGTTGCCCCATGAGTCAAATGACCCTCAAGCTGGGCATTGAAAAGGTCCTGAAGCAAAACATCCCGGAAGTAACTTCTGTTGAGTCCGCATAATTGAATATCGAGGTTTAATTTCCCAGCGGACGGTATGATCAGGGAAAATAGCCGCAAATAAAAAAAGGCAGTTCTTTTGGAACTGCCTTTTTTTGGGTGGGGTAAGGGAACAGCTACTTGTTTTTGTGCCGCATCTTTTTTCGAAGTTTTCTGTATTTGTGTTTGGTGATTTTTTTTCTTCGCTTTTTAACAACGCTACTCATTCGATTTTTCCTCCCTGTAATGATCCGATCTTCTACTAAATTTAATCCCGAGTTGTCAACCGCTATTTTAGGGCAACAAACAAAGAAGGGGGTTTAAAAAAATCCACCCAGATCATCAAGTTTACATAATAACTATTATCAGACCTTGAAGATGGGGCTCTTATGCAATATCCTGCTTGTTTTTAGGACACTTTGGTTGCGGATTTTTGAGCTTTATTGCGGGCTTTGTCTTCATACAGCTTTCGGTCCGCTTTGCCAACCAGTGCCTCAAAATTCAATCCCTGTTCAAAGACGGCGAGTCCACTGCTGGCTGAAATACGGCACTCCTCAAAGATGCCTGCTTTGATACGGCCGGACATCATTTTTGCCACACTTTCACCCGCCTCAATCAACATCACGGCAAATTCGTCGCCCCCATAGCGATATCCGGAATCCACGTTTTGCCGCATTTTTCCGTTGATGACGGCGCCCACCCTCTGCAGCAGTTCATCTCCTGCCGGATGACCGAATGTATCATTATACTGTTTGAAATCATCCAGATCCAGAAGGATCAGCGCAAGTTCGTGATTTTGCCGCTGCGCTCGTACGGTTTCCTCATTGAGGCGATCATAAAAATGTCTCTGGTTATAAAGCCCGGTCAAAGAGTCCGTAATGGAAAGCCGATTGAGTTCCTGGCGAATATTCCTTTCAATGATGCCCCGTTTAAATTTGGCTTCAATTTCTTCGATACCGAATGGTTTGTTGATGAAATCCGTAGCACCGGCATTGATGGTTTCCACATATTTATATTCTTTGGTGTAACCGGTCATGGCGATAGCACATATGTCCGGGTATTTTCCTTTGACAATTCCGATTAATTCGAGTCCATCCATCCCCGGCATTCGAATGTCCGTCAACAAAAAACTGTAGGAATTTGTTTTAAATTTTTCAAGCGCCTCATCACCGCTTTGGGCGGGTATCCACTTTGAAGCCCAAATGCAGCAACATGGCAGTAATGGGTTCCCTGACAATGTCCTCGTCATCGACCACCAGAACATGTTCGTTTTTATAGGAAATATCGTTATTTATCTTGGGCATACTGAGTTTCTAATAACCGATTACTTGACCTTTTAGTGAATTAGGGTAAGACGCCTTTATGACAACCTCAACCAGTTTTCCGACCATACCGGCATTCCCATCAAAATTAACCACTTTATTAGAACCGGTTCGCCCCGTAAGCTGTCCTCCTTTTTTGCTGGGTCCTTCCACCAATACCGTCAGTTGCCGGCCTTTCAGGTTTCGGTTCTTTTTAAGGCTGATGCTGTTCTGGAGGTTTTGCAGGCGTTGCAGTCTGGATGCTTTGACCCCGTCACTTATTTTATCCGGCATCCTTGCCGCGGGCGTTCCCTCTCGATCAGAGTACTTAAATGAAAAAAGTGAATCAAATTCAACTTGTTGTATCAAATCGAGGGTGAATCGAAAATCCTCCTCTGTTTCGCCCGGAAATCCTACCATAACATCGCTTGTAATGGCAATATCCCCTTTAGATGTTCTCAATTTATCTATAATTTCAAGATATTCTTCCCGTGTGTACCCACGATGCATCAATTTCAATATGCGATTGGACCCCGCTTGGAACGGCAGGTGAATATGGCCCGCCAGCTTATCCATATGCCTGAAACACCCCAGAAGATCGTCAGAAAGATCTTTGGGGTGGGAGGTTGTAAACCGGAGCCTGTCCAGATCGTCAAGGTCCTCCATGGCATTCAGCAAAGATGCAAAATTCCATGTGTTTCCATTTTCCCATGTATACGAATTGACGTTCTGGCCCAGCAGCGTTATTTCCCGCATACCCTCGGACAGAAGGTGCCGGGCTTCCTCAAGGATGTCTTTTGGCGCGCGGAAGTATTCACGCCCCCTGA
>JAGHDR010000344.1 GCA_021159825.1 Deltaproteobacteria bacterium
AATAATTGAATATCAAAAAAAAGAGATCAAAAGAAGAATAAAGGTATTGAGAAATAATAGACCGTTACCTGACCTCAAACAGAGAACCGTGATCCTGATTGATGATGGTATTGCGATGGGGTCGACGATGCGGGCAGCTATTAAGCTGTGCAGGGCAGAAAAAGCGAAGAAAATTATAGTTGCATCCCCTGTTGCCGGTGAAAGTATAGCGGGTGAAAATCACAAAATAGTTGAAGGAATTGTCATCCTGGAAATACCCGAATTTTTTTATGCAGTAGCACAGGTTTACATAAACCGGCATGATGTTTCAGATCAAGAAGCGATCAAGATAATGGGGTCCACTTTAAAATGAGAAAAAGGGCGGGAATCTAATAAATCCAACACTCACACTTTAATCTGAGCAGGGATGGTGGTAACGGGCAGGGTGACCGTGAAAGTGGCACCTTTTCCCTCCCGGCTGGAGACGCGAATTTGCCCCCCGTGCTTTGCCACGATCCCCTGCGATACGCTGAGCCCCAGACCGGTGCCGCTTCCCTTCGGTTTCGTGGTAAAAAAAGGATCGAAGATGGAATGAAGAATGTGCTCGGGAATGCCGCTTCCGGAATCAATGACTTTCACCGCTACATAGGTTGGGTCGTCCGCGGGAAGCACCAGAACTTCGATAGTGCTTCCCTTGGGAGAAGCGTCGATGGCGTTGAGGATGAGATTCAGGAAGACCTGTTGCAGCTGCTGGCCGTCGCCGTGTATCCGGGGCAGGTTCCCGGTGGATTGAAACGAAATCTTGATTCCGGAAAGCTTGATCTGATTGGAGGCCAGGGCAATGGTACCCTCAAGGAGTTCGTCCAACGCGAGCGGCTCCAGTTCCGAACTGCTCTCCCTGGCAAAATCCAGAAGGTTGCTGATGATTTTCTTGGATCGGCCGGCCTCCTGAACCACGTCATGGATCATATCCTTTTTTTCGTCTTCACCCAGTTCCTCATAATCTTCCAGAAGCATATGGGCCGTAAGGGTGATGTTGTTTAAAGGATTGTTGAGCTCATGGGCCACCCCCGCGGTCAGGGTCCCCACCGCTCTCATTTTGTGGGACTGGACCAGGACCGCTTCCCGGTTTTCCAGCTCCTGAATCATCTGGTTGATGGCCAGGGCAAGTTCCGTAAACTCGTCCCGGTAACGCCTGGCCGGGGTGATGGGAGTAAAGTCTCCCGATGCAATTCGCATGGTATAGTCGGAAAAGCGTTTGACATTGCTCAGAATGCGGCTCCCCAAAAAAAAGGCGTTGGCAGTCAGAAACACCAGGAGAAAAATGAGGGAGTAAAAATGGAGTTGTTTGGATTGAGCAAGCATTTTGCTCAGGCTGTTTCTCTCCCGCTCAATGAGATTCTGGGCCAGGGAAACCAACTCGCGCCCGATCTTCCTGACCTCGATTTCCATTCGTTCTTTACCGGCTTTTTTCTTGTTAATGGACGGTTGGTTCGAATCGCCCGCCAAAAGATGCTCAAGGATTTCCCCGTAGTGCTTGAGGTTGGATATCATTTTTTTGTAATTGTCCCGACCCAGGACCTGCTCCAGTTCCCCGATATTTCGATCAAAGATGGCCTTGGCCTGGTAGACGTTTTCAAGAGCATCATCCAGGTTGGTGTTGTAAAGAAAGAAGTTTTTCTCAAACCGCCGTGCCTGAATGATTTCCACAGTGAAATCATTGGCAATTTCCAAAAAACGGAGTTTCTTTTCCACTTTGGCGTTGGCTTCGTTGAGGACGTAAGCGGCGATGACCGCCACAAGGAAAACAATGAAAAAGCTGAGGCAGATCTGCAAGCGAAGGCTGAGGCGTTTTCGGGAGAGGAGGAACTTTCTGGCCACATCGATTGCATGGGTCCGTTCATATCGACCGTCGAGGCTTTCCGTTTTTTCCGTCCCCTCCAAATGGTCCCGGGCAACTTCATTTTCGTTGGGATGCATGCAACTCTCCGTGATGGACGACGCCCCTCCCTCCTGGCTCAGGACCCGTCGGTTTCCGAAATTTCGGATTGAATGTTTGAACCGAGCGCTTCGGCGGCCTTTGCAATGACTTTCCGCAAATCGTCCGGTTTAAACGGCTTGGAGATGAAATCAAACGCACCTTTTTCCATGGCTTCTCTGGCCACCGCCATCATGGCATAGCCGGTGATCATAATCACTTTGGTCCGTTCTGACGATTGACGTACGTGTTCCAACACCTGCAAGCCATCAACCTCGTCCATTCGAATGTCCGTCACCACAATATCGAATTCTTTTTGATTGATTCGTTCCAGGGCTTTTTTCGGGTCTTCAAAAACCTCCACGTTACACCCGATCTTCGCTAAAGCCGGTTTCAGACGCTTCCCCACAATAGGTTCATCATCCAACAGCAGTACTTCCAATCCCTCTGCCATTTTTTTCCTCCTTGTATGATAACTTTCGACCTGCCAAAAGTGTACAAAACGGAGCAGCCGCTTTCGGGATTGCCCGTACCGGCATCAGGCGCTTTCAGCCGCCTGCCGAAAGATATCTCTGCCCGCATGGACTTCCACATAAGAGACTCCCGAAATTTGGCCTGCCAGGGCCCGAATGTTTTCCGTCTTTTTTCGCTTTTCCCTTCTGAGCGCTTTGGTGCGAACCACCACCGTGGCGCCGTCAGCCGTTACATCCACATCACTATATTTTTCCATCAGCGCCAACCTCACGCGAATGGAAAGTTCCCTGTCCTTCAGACATTTGATGGAATAGGTCATCGACTGGAATTTTCGATACGAAACCGTCTCCACAATGGCATTCACCGCTTCATCGGGTTCGATCTGGCTCATGTTGATGACCATGTCGTACAGGGAAGGGTTTGTCTCGTCCCGTCCGAAAACATCAAGGGACCAGCGCTTTTGGACAGCTTCCTGTTTTTTAAGGAGTTTCCGGGCCTTTTCGATTCCCACGTTTCTTTCAGTGGCCATAAGGGAGACCCGCTCCTCTTCCTTGCATAAAATCCGGATTTTGAGCACATGGGAAACCCCCAGAACATAGAGATGGGCAGCCAGACCGTAACAGACCACCTTATCGTCCAGAAGACGCACCATGACCGCACTCTGGATGGCGGCCAGAGCGCGATTTCTCACTTTGGCGGGAAGACCCACCGTAGAAGATGACGGTTCCAGGGATTTCAGGATTTTTGGCTCCGGGATCCGGGATGCTGAAGCCACCTCCCCTAATATTTTCCGGTCCAGAAGCGCATAACCCGTGGACTCCGCCACCTGCTGCGCGACAGCCCGGCAGGTTTCATAATGATCTGAAGAAATCAAGATAATGGACATGACTAACCCCTCACGGTGAAAAAATGTTATTCCGGTTTCATGAAAACCGGGTCATCACACAACGTCCAACGGCAGTTTCCGGACGGCATGAACCTCCAGCTCGTTGACCCCCGACATCCTCCCCGTGACTTCCGTGGCCCTTTTTCGGACTCTTTGAACATAATGATCGTTTCCCTTGGCATACACCAGGATACTGCCATACTCGCTTTTAACACCCACATTGTCAAAGGAATCCGCCAGGCCGGCTTTCAACTGGCAGGCCAGCCCGTAATCTTCCATCTTTTGCCGGACCTGTTTGGTGGTCTTGAAGGGGGTCCTTTGAGCAGTATCAGAGATAATTTCCACTGCGTCGTCAACGGTCAGTTTGTGAACATGAACCACCAGGTCATACAGGGAACTGTCCTGTGGATCCACTCCGTAAAGCGATTGCGTCCATTTTCGGCGTTCCTCATCGTCCTTTAACAACAGGGATCTTGCGGCTTCTTCGGAAATCCTCTCCCGTTTCATCTCAGCCCGGATGCGGTCGGCCAGATCGGCAATCACCCGCACCTTCAATACGTTCGGAATTCCTTTGAGAAGAAGATGTCCGGCCAGCCCATGGTAAACCAAGTTATCCTCTTTCACATGCTGGGCCAGCGCATACCGAATGTAAGCGAAAAAGGCCTGCCGGGTGCGGGAAAACCGGTCCAGAATAGAGGGCGCATCATGGATGGCGCGCACCAGCTTCATTTCAGGGATGTTAAAGTGTTCACTGGCATCAAGGAGGACCTCCCGGCTGATGCACTTGTATCCGAGATGGGATGCGACCTTCTCCGCCACCTCCTTCCCCTTGCTGTAAGACCCGCGAGAAATCGTAATAATGGCCATGGGTTTATTCCCTCCTGTTTTTAAACACCGTAAATGAGTTTGATCATGCCGATCATAACCACAATAAACACAATACTGATCACCAGACCGGTCTTCATGAAATCCACACTGCGGTACCGCCCGGGCCCCATATAAAGGGCGTTGACCTGGTGAGTGGGCAGAATAAACGAGTTGCTGGTGGCAAGCCCCACCACGAGAGCGGCCATTCTGGGATCCGTGTGGGCCGCAATGGCCATGTTGACCACCAGGGGGACCAGCAGAACCGTGGCGCCCACATTGGAGATGACCAGGGTAAAAATGGTGGAAAGCACCCCGATGATCGTTAAAAGAACGATGGGCTGAACATCCCCGATGACGTTCAGGATGGTATGGGCGATCCATGCCGCCGTGCCGGTTTTTTCCGTGGCAATGCCCAGGGGAATCAACCCGGCCAGGAGAAAAATGGTTCGCCAGTCCACTGATTGGTAGGCCTCGTCAATGCTCAGGACGCGGGTGATAATCATTCCCAAAGCACCCGTCATGAGGCCGACGGAGAGCTGGATATTGAAGAGGAGAATCATACTCAGGGCAACGGCCAACCAGAAGCCGGCAAAAATGGCCTTTTCGGGGCGCAACAACTCCACATCAATAGGGGTGGTAAACAGGAGACTCTTTTCATGCTGCAACACCTGGAGTCGTGGCCATTCGCCGTGAATCAAGACGGCATCCCCCACGGCAAGGGGAACGTCTCCGATTTCCGCCCGATAGGCTTCCTCACCCCGATAGATGGCCAGGGGCGTGACCTGAAATCGATCCTGCAAATTGATTTCACGAAGGGTTTTTCCAATTAAAGAAGAGCGGGGTGCCACCACCGCCTCCACAGCACCCGAAGTACTCTCTTCCGTTTCCCCTTTGAAAACTTCAGGGCTCTCCTTAAGCTGCATTTCCTCTACTTCCACCATGCGCTGGACGTCCTTCTTGCGACCATACACCAGCAAATGCACATCTGACCGCACTTCCTGATCTCCCGTGGGCGAGAGGACCTTGAAATCGGGCGGTTCGGTCATGGCCAGGACATTGACCAGATAGCGCCTTTTCAGGTCGTCCACCAACACCGGCTCCCGGTAATCCGTATAATTCACCGGGGTCTGGATTTCGTAGGTCTCCCCCATTTCCGCCAGGGTGTTTTCAAGGGGACTTTGGGACGCTCCTTCATCAGGTTCCATGCTTCCTTTGGGAAGAATAAACCGACCCAAGAGAACGAAACAGGCCAGGCCGCCGGCCAACAGCGCCAGACCGATAGGGGTCACATCAAAGAGTCCGAAGGGTTTCAGCCCGAAAGGCTCCAGAAGATCATTCAACAGGATCAGGGGACTGCTCCCCACCAGGGTAATGGTACCGCCCAGAATGGCCGAAAACCCGATGGGCATGAGGAGCTGGCTTAAAGGGATTTTCGTGGACTTGCTGATGCGTTGGATGGCCGGCAGAAAAAGGGCGGCGGCGCCGATGTTCTGCATGAAGCTTGAGATGCCGGCCACGGTCACGGAGATGGCGATGACCACGCGGGATTTGCCGGCTCCGGCAACCCGCAGGATAGGTCCCACCAACCGATTGATCAGGCCGGTTTTGTCTAACCCGGCTCCAATAATGATGACCGCGATGATGGAGATCACGGCGTTGCTGCTCATGCCGATAAAGGCCTCTTTCGGTGTCACCAGATCAAGAAGGGGCAAAGAAACCATCATGAGAATCGCCACCACATCCACGCGAACCCATTCCACAATAAAAAGAAAAACGGCAATGCCGATCATGACCATGACTAAAATCATTTGAGGCGTTAGTGTTTCCATAGCGTATTACCCGAATTCTGTTGGCGTATTTGGCTCATAGCGACTGTCCATGCCTCTGTATTGAGCTGTATGTTGCGGAAAGCCCCGTTACCTTCATCCTATGGGAGTTCCCATCCACTTGGTTTCCTTACGACTTACCGTGATCAGGGGACATTCAAGGGTTGCAATCACTTTCTTGAGCCAGTGGCCCCGGGGAAGCCGGCGGTGGTCAGGCAGTTCCTCCCCGCTACCCCAGATGACCGCTTGAAAGGGGGCTCTTTCCGCCAGAAATTTCAGAAATTCCTGGGCCGGATTTCCAACCCGGAGCGCTATACCGGTTTCGATGCCGTCCTTGAGGAACCGGGAGGAAAAATCTGAAAGCATTTTGCCCACCCTCTCCTCCAGGACATGCAGCGCGTTTCGCTGGGAACCGAGAAATGAGCGATCCGGAAAAGAAATTTCCACCAACATCAGAAAGGTGACCACTGAATCCATTCTCAGTGCAAGTTCATGTGCATAGGTCAACGCCTTTTGGCACACCTTCTCGTTTTCAAAAACAAGTAAGGTTCTTTTAAACATTTGGAACACCCCGGATTCTGATTGGGAATGGGTATAGCAAGACTCATGCCGATGGGAGATTTATTTATAACATATTGAAATAATTGACATAAACTGATGCAGCCCCAATAGACTTTGGGATCAGGATGTTGCGGAATGAAACAGCACCCCCCAGATAAAATGCCGACTTTTCAACGGGAAAGCGGGCAGAACTCCAATGTTGCAAAATCGAACGGTCCCGTTTCAAAAAAGAAGAGGCTATTCCAAATTGAATTTTTTCATCTTCCGCCACAAACTGGC
>JAGHDR010000261.1 GCA_021159825.1 Deltaproteobacteria bacterium
ATTTTTTCCTGCTCTGTCAGCTCTTCATCTGCCATTTTTTGTCTCTTTTATTCTCAGGGATTGGCGAGATCTTTTTCAACCAATCTATTTTTTGTAGTTGCGTTTGCTCGTTTATCAAACTCTAAACCACTGACTGTGAATGGATACTAAAATAGTGACTCTTTGGGGTCTGGAATGAATTCGAACCCATAGGTCATGCTGCCTTTGGAGTTTCGGGTGGCCCAGATAAATTGGGCTTCCCTGTCGCATAATTTGCCGTCGATGTTCATTCGCAGGTGAATTTTTAGCGGTTCTCCCGTATCAAATCTCAGACCGGTTTTTGATATATCAATCGATTTGGCAGCAATGATATCGGCGTTCACGAAAAACTCGATTTTGGTCTCCATCTCTTTCCGCGTTGAAGCACGCCTTTCGTGTCCCTTTTCCTCTCTCATTTTTGTAATCTCCTCTGTTTTTTTGAAAGCAAAATATATGCCGGATTTGATAGGAGATCGTGTGGTATGCTTACCCATGGACTGCTGATGACAGGGCAAGAGACCTCAACAACCTGTCCGACACCCTGCCATCCGGGGTAACTATGTCTCGGGTTTAAAAGTCGGAAAAATCATCGTGGCACTGGTTCAGTTGAATAGGTGATTCAATTATATCAATGGGTTAGGGCGCATTTCCACGAGACACGGTGGTTGGCATAAGTAACTGTTTTATAAGGCATAATCTGGGGGGCCACATCTTTTTGCCTATTCAACTGAACCAGTGCCGTAATTTCGTCAAGAAAATGACACCATTTGCTTTGTCCATTCCTTGACTGATTGACAAACGTGTTTGATCTTCCTACACTCGGATAGGGAAACAGAGTTGATAACCTTTCATGAAGGCTGTTTTAAAAAGGAGGCGGGATGAAAGCAAGAATATTGATCGCAGATGATGAAGAGAATATCCTTGATACGCTTTCTGATTTTATGGAAGGCATGGGATACCACGTTGACTTGGCTGGGAGTGTGGACAGTGCATTAACGCTGATGCAAACAAATGAATATGATATTCTTCTAACCGACAAAAATATGCCCGGTTTCGGGGATAAAAAAGAGGGTGGGATGAGCCTCCTAAAACATGCAAAAGAGCATTACCCTTTGACCGAGGTTATTATGATTACGGGGTATGCCACGGTAGAAAGTGCCGTGGAAGCGATGAAGCTGGGTGCCTTCGATTATGTGATGAAACCTATCCCCCTCAATGAATTAAAGGAGAAAGTTGACAGGGTATTAGAATATAAGCACTTCGTAAGTTCAGAAAATACCTTGCAAATGCATAAGGCACTCCATAATCAACTGTTAGATCTACTGGTAAACAGAGACGATATCCCGGAAGATAAGCTTCAGAAGATATTGAGGACCTTGGGTACAAAGATTGATTACCTGTTTGGCATGCAAAAGGGATATGAAGAGATAATCGAGACACAGTCAGAGGCATTGGAGAAGATCGAGAGCTACGCCGATCACCTAAAGGAGGCAATCCCGGGAGAAAGCCCCTATTATGCCTTAGTCGAAAAGATCTTGAAGGAATCCAAGAGGCGGATCTAGGGGTTTTGGATTTTGGTAAGTTCTTTTAGCCTCTGTGCCAATTGAATTGATTCTTTGGATGAGGCGGGTAACGCGCTTGCCCGAGGTGCAATTCCTCTTCTCATCCTGTTTTCCATAACGATGTCCGTATCATCTTTCCCGAACAGCCCTTGGATTAACAGATTGTAGCTTTTTTCCCCGAAAGTTTCTTTGAACTTTCTCACGGTGTATGTTTTTTTTCCGAGCGATGCTACTTTCCTGACATAACCTCTATATTGCTTATGATATTCCTCCGGTAACTGTGTTGAGACCTTTTCAACCGTCTCACCGTTTATGTATTCCACTAAGAACCGGTAAACATCTATTTTGGGGTGATAGCTCTCTTTTTCATCCGATTCTTTGGGACTTTCCGGATGGGGGTCAACCGGTAAATCGATATCTTTTTCCCGCAGAGACCAATTTGCTAGAGAATTCGGTTCATCTCCCTGCGAGGGCAGTGGATCCGGGTCCGCCAACGTGGATTTGTCCGCAGGGTCCCCATTACCCGCCCGATGATCTCCGTTGAGAAGCCTGTCGAGCTCCTTTGCCAGCGCCTTTGACTTTTCGCCGGGGGGCGGCAAAGCCAAGGGATTTACGTCGAGCCCCCCCGCGTTTCTGTTGAAAATTATCTGCTCTTCAGGGCCAAACCCAAAATGACCCACCATTAATCGATGATAATTTTTTGGGCCGAATGTTAGCGAAAATTGCTGTAAGGTGAATTCCTTTTTCTTAAGCAATACGATATTCGCCACATATCCCTCATAGCAATTTTTGTAGTTTTCCCCCGATAGGGTGGAGATTTTTTCAGCAACCCTGCCGTTTTTGTATTGTACCAGGAAATGATAAACATCAATGGCAAGGGCTTCAGTGACAACACTTAATGCGGGCAGGAGTGTAATCGCAGCCAGCGCAATCATTGCTAATGGCTTTTTCAATGCCCCTGTTCTCCTTTTCTTATGGTTCTTATGGAGTCTCTTTCTCTTTTTAAATCAGCGACGGTTCTGTCAAATTGTCGCTGGTCCTCTCGCATGATCTCCAGGACTTCGTATATGTTCTGCATCTTTTCCATTGTAGATACCTCAATACTTTTGAGCGAGCCCTATGGAAGGGGGAAGCTTCCTGGGTGTTCAAATATCAGATCGGCAAAAAACTTGAATATCTTTACAGTTTTCTTCAAAAATTGTATATGGTGCCTGGTTGAAAACTCCGAAATTTAAAACACTCAAGATTGCCTGTGAATGTTCAGAGAGTCTAAATTGCTTCAATTATTCCAAGATCCGAAGCCCGAAAGGTGTATCACTTTTATTTCTCTGTTGTTGCTGGTCTGTTTTCTTCCCCTGACAGCATTTGGGAGATGTGTTGAAGGTGAATGTATCAATGGACAAGGGGTTTATGCTTACCCGGATGGTTCAAAATATGAAGGTCAGTTCAAAGACTATATGGCGCATGGACAAGGAACATATACCTATCCTGACGGTTCAAAATATGAAGGCGCCTGGGAGGGTGGTCAGAGGGATGGTCAAGGGACGTTGAGCTATCCTGATGGATCAAGATATAAAGGTGACTGGATTGATGATAAGCGGGATGGACAGGGGACATATATCTATTCTGACGGTTCAAAATATGAAGGTGAATGGAAGGATGGTAAACGGGATGGGAAAGGGACGCTGACCTATTCTGACGGTTCAAAATATGAAGGTGAGTGGAAGGATGGTAAACGGGATGGGAAAGGGACGCTGACCTATTCTGACGGTTCAAAATATGAAGGTGAGTGGCGGAATGATAAACGGGCCGGCGCAGGGATTTATTCCCATCCTGACGGCAGAAGATATGAGGGTGACTGGAAAGATGGTAAACGGGATGGCGTAGGGG
>JAGHDR010000268.1 GCA_021159825.1 Deltaproteobacteria bacterium
ACCTCCACCTTCATGGTAAGCCCGGTGACCACACCCGCCAGCATGAGAAACAGCATGAGCAGATTGGCGGCGACGTGGTTTTTCGCAAACCAGGCGATCATCCCTTTCATCCCTGATCTTCCTCCCTTTGCAGCACGGGGCGAATTATCATACCGTCGGTAACGGTTTTGAGGGGGGATATGACGATCTGATCCCCGCTTTTAAGCCCCTTTCGGATCTGCACCTGTTCCCCTTCGATTCTTGCCACCCGGACCTTTCGAAAATGGAGCCGATCATCCGAGTCCACCACCCATACGATCCCCCCCTGATGAAGGGCGCTGCGAGGAATAACCGCCAGATCAGGTATTTGACGCCCCTTGATTTCGACCCTGACAAAAAGCCCCGCCGCCAGAGGCGGCCTGGCGGCATAGGGTTTGTTCACACGGACCACCACCCGGACCATTCGGGTCCGTTCATCGATCTTTCCCTCGGCACGGACCACACGCCCCTCCCAGGTACAGTCCCTTCCCGCAAAGCGCACCCGAACCGTTGCCACAGCCCCCGGTCCATTTCCCGGCGTAAACCCGGGCACGTGAAACCAGAACAGGCTCTCATCTTCCAGCGGCACCACAATTTCCGCCACATCGGTGGAAAAAAGGGTCGCCAACTCTTCACCGACCCTCACATACTGCCCCAGACCCACATCTTCCACTTCCACCCGGCCATTAAAAGGGGCTTTGATCTCTGTCCGCTCTAGGGCCAGCAGCGCATTTCTTAAACCGGCCTGATCGGCCGCCAGCTTGGCTTTTGCCGCCGCCAGTTGGGGCTGTTTCAGCACCAGGGCCGACGGTTCTCTAGCCTTTCCCCCGGCATCATCGAGATAAAGTTGATCCGATTCTTCCTTTGCCGCTTCGGTTTCTTCCTCCGCCAAACGAAGAAAACTCTGAGCATTTTTCACTTTGGATTCCTGCAGGGTCGCCGCCAACCGATAATCCTCGGGCTCGATGCGCAACAGGGTCTCTCCTTTCTTGAAGGCGCCCCCATTAATCATGGCCGGAGACAGAAAAACCACTTTGCCGCTCACCTGAGGCGCCAGATCAATCTCTTTGACGGGTCTGACCGTCCCTTCCCCTCGAATGACCATGGCCTTTGAGGTGGTATGCACCACCATGGTTCGAACCATGGGCAACGGTGTCACTATTTTCTTCTTTTTCATCTGGGACTTGCTTTCAATGAGTTTTACCATTCCGAAAGCGCCCAAGGCGATCAGGATGATGGTAAGAAAGACCTGGATGATTCTTTTTTTTGTGTTGCTCATGATATTTCCGGGCGGACACATAGGTCCGCCCCTACCTTTCTTTCGGTCGGACACGCAGGTCGCCCCTACCGTTCAACAGTTTGACAACCGATTCCCCATCACCAGATCGTATAAAACGCCACCCCTTCCGTTTCGTTCCCTTTGACCGGGGGCAACACTGCCCAACCACCCCCCAGGGCCCGGTGCAGGGTCACGCGATTTGCCAGGATGGTTAACTCCACCCGCAGCAATTGATCCTCCGCCTGAAATCGCGTCTGTTGGGCATTTAATACGGTCAGATAATCCACCAGACCGCGCAAATATCGAGATTCCGCCACCCGTTGGGTGGCACGGGCTTCCACCACAAAGCTCAAAACATCTTCACGACGCTCAATCTGTTTTTTTCGGGTCAGCAGCGCATTTTCCACTTCTCTGAAAGCGTCCAGAACCGATTTTCGATAGATTGCTACCCCCTGGGTGTATCGTGCTTCAGCGGCCCGTTGATTGGCCTTTAATCGACCGGCATCGAAAAGCGGTTGCGCCAGCCCCGCGGCCAGGCTCCACGCGGCTCCGGGCGTAAAGAGGTTGAACAATTCTTCTGGAATAGCCGTAACTGCCCGTCAGGCTGATGCTGGGAAAGCGGCTGGCCTTGGCCACGCCAATCTGCGCATTCAAGGACTTCAACCGGGCTTGGGCAGCCCTTATATCCGGTCTGCGCAACAGGAGTTCACTGGGTAGACCGGGCGGTACGGGCCTGAGCTTCTTATAGTAGTCTTCCGGTTGGGGATAAGGTTTGCGGGTTTTGGGATATTCCCCCATAATCACCGCAAGCCCCTGTTGTGCCGCACCCAGTTCCTGCCTGAGTTGCGGCAGATTGCCCTTCGCCTGGTTCAGGGTTCGCCGGGCCTGCCTGAGATCCAGGATACTGGTCAACCCCCGATTGTAACGCCGCTCCACAAATGTAACGCTTGCCCGGTAATTTTTCAGGCTTTGAAGGGTGATCTGGATTCTTCTTTCAATGGATTGGATTTGCAGATAAAGGCTGACCGCCTCGGCCACCAGGCTCTGGGACAGGGTCAAGCGATTCTCTTCCTCCTGCAACAGTAACGCGCGGGAGGATTCCTCAGCACGGGCATACTTGCCCCACAGGTCCATCTCAAAGGATGCCGGCAACGAAAGGCCGTATTGGTTCACGGTTCCACCCATGGGAACTCCCGGACCGAGAATGGATTCCGGCTCATGCTGTCGTTGGGCGCTGCCCTTCAACCCCACGGAAGGAAAGCGATCCGCCCGGGTCCGGATCACCTGATATTGCAGTTCGAGGATACGTGCTGCCGCCTGCTGAAGGTTCGGATTGTTCTTAAGCACCTTTCCCACCAGGCCATTGATTTCCGGGTCACCAAAGACCTCCCACCACCGGTCTTCCGGAACAACAACTGTCGCATTTTCAGGCCGATACTGAAACGTCTCCGGCTGGTCCATTTGAAGCGCAGGCTTCTTGAAATCCGGACCCATTTTCATGCACCCAGCCGTCCATAAACAGAAAGCCGCCAATAACCCGCAAAGCGCCCCGGATAGTCTCATGGAACGGCTCCTTCCCCAGCGCCATTCAAACCGCTGAGGCTGAATTGAACCACATGGTTAACCAGTTCATCCTTAAACCGGTCATCATATTCCATGCCCGTAACCTGCATCACCGGATTTCCGGCAAAGCGGCTAGATTACAACAAGCTGCCTGGGTTATTTCTCGAATGGTCACCGCATAGAAACCTCGCTTCGCAAACAGGGCCTCGGCTTCATATAGAATCCGGTCTTTTGGAATATTGACCTTTGTGGTCCCAGCCATGCCGTTTAAACCTCCATTTGTTTGAATGCCAAGCGCTTTTTCCCCGGCTTTCTGTCATACCAAGAAAAAAAGCACCGCCATAAGATCATTACAGGCTGGAAAAAGACGGACTAGAAAATCGCTCCCACCGCCATCAAGACGTCAATTTCCGATTCCGCATATCCATTTCCCATATTTTTGAAAAGTCTCACTATGTCAGCCCAAAACTGATTCGATACACCCAATTGATGAAAAACAAGCCACCGATAATCCACCAGGTATAAACCGATTTACAAAGCGGGTAAAGCCCGGATTTCATTTTAATCCCCAACAGAAGCGCAGTGGAATGCCAGGCAAAAAAGATGACCAGCAAACCATAAACCCCCAGCGAAAGAGGACAATTGCGAACCGCAAAATACCATTCACCTGCTGAAAGGGCCCAGAAAGAGCGGGTAAATCCACAAAACGGGCACGGAAAACCGGTCACATACAGGAAAGCGCACTTCATGAGAGGAAGGTCATGGTAGGAAACCCAGGTTGGCAAAAACAATCCTAAACCGGTCAACAAGGCAATGGGCAGATGCGCCACCACCACATCCCAGTAAGAATCGGGCCTGGTCCATTTCGTGTTGCCGGTTACATGATACATGAGGATTACTTTGTCTTTCTGACACGGAGCCTGCCATTCTGAAACACACAGAAGCCGTTATAAAAGAGCAGGTTCTGCTTACACCCTGTCCCGCCAGTAATTTGGACGTCTTCGAAGATCGGCAACAGCGATAATGCGAACGTAATCAGACTTCACCTGACAGATGATGCCAAAGGGGAATCGGCTGACCAGACAGCGGCGTGTATTCTTGGACATAGGCGACCACGCGTCAGGGAACTGAATGACACGTGTAATTGCAACGTAAACCTCTTGGGCGAACTCCAAACCAAGTCCGGATCGAGCGTCTTCATAGTATTCGATGGCCCTATCAAACTCTGTTTCCGCATCCTCATGGAAATAAAATTTCATTTTCCGTACTTTGCTCGGATCTTGGAGAAAACCTCCTCGCCGGGGACGAGCCTAGCCTCACCGGTTTCGATTTTGGATATGCGACGCTCCGCCTCTTCTGCCCAAAGGCGATCAATATCCTCATCTATTGGCGAATTGAGGCTTGTTATGAGCTTCTCCACCAAATTCAGACGGATGTCTGCTGGAAGCGAAAGGGCTTCTTCAATAACTCTGTCAGGCATAGTTGTCATGATATAACTCCTTTACCGTGCCATTGTTACACTTGAAACTATGTGAAGCAATACTGAGAGCAGAATGTGCGAGTTGACCGTAATCAACCCGCGCATTCGCGCCGGAGGGACGACCGTTCGGATGTAAAGCAACGGAGAAACAGCCCATCCCCCACGGCCCTGATATCCATTTCAGCCTATCAGGAGTCCAGAGGTTCGACAGCGTTACCGTCAAAAATCTCCCGGTATGCCACCATCAGGATACAAACCTGAATGGGCAGCGTAAAAACGACACCGATCCCGCAGGCGACTGCGCCGATGCTGCCAATAAGGTTGGATACAATGGAAAAGCCCAGGAAAGGCCAGAAGTTGCGCTTCACCATGTTGAAGCTTTCAACGGAAGCCGGCCAGAACTCCATATTCCGATCAACGATCAGAAACATGCCGAACATCAGCAGCGCATGGGCCACAAAAATAACGAAAAGCGATGCCACTTGACCGATACAGGGAACAAGACCCAGGACAAGGCTCACCAAAAAGATGGCAATCCCCCAAACGACGAAAAAAAGGAAGCTATTCAGAAAAAAATCAAAACCCTTCAGAAGGGTTCCGACCTCGGGTTTCGGTTCCTTCCGGTCTTGCAATTGAAAGACAATGAGAAGAACACCTGCGGCCATGGGTCCGGCAAGGGCCCCTACCGTAATGGCACTGACAATTACGGCAATCAGGGAGACCAGCACAAGGATACCGAAATTTTCCTTGTACAGGTTGAACCCCTCTTCAATCCACTCACCAAACTTGACGTCAACCTTGTCCATTTGTATCCCCCTTTCAAAAACTTATCAATTAAAATGGTGAATGCTCGTTCAAAATGGCACTTCATTGATTTTATTCAGGAAAAACAAGGATTTTTTCTCCCGGGTACAAGACTGTTTTTGTGGTCATCTTGTTCAATCCACACAACTGATCAACGGTCATATCGTGGCTCTGCGCGATACGAAACAGGCTGTCACCCTTCGCGACAACATAGTATTTATGTTTGCCTTTCTTCCGGGTCGCCGCAGCCATGGTCCGGCTTCCGGATTTCTTCTTTGAAGCCGGCGCAAGACGTGCGGTAATGGCCCGCTCCCAGGCGTCCATGGATTGCTGGACTTTTTGGAACTCTACTTCCAGAAACCCTACCCTTTTCAAAGATTTTTCAATGTTTACAAGCCTGTCCTCGATCTTCTCAAGCCTTGATTTGATGGAACTGACATCCTTGGATACATTTTCATCTGAACATCCGGAAAAACCACCAACAAAAATAACAACCAACAGGATAGTGTAAAACATGCCAAGGCATTTCTTCATTATGGGTTCCTTTCCTTGCGGATTTAATTTCATGGAAGATTAACCATTTTCAAAGCTTCAGGTCAATCCATTTTTTTCAACCGGTAAGACGTCAATGCATCACAGGACAAGAGGCATCGCACCCTCACTTGAATTTAGTGATAGGGGATGTTAAAATGGCAAAAACGTAAAAAATGGAGCACGCCATGTGGAACACTTTTACATTATCACCGTTGACGCCCGCAACATTCGAAAACATTCAATACCGCGGTCGCCAGCGGATGACATGGATCATTTCATTCATCTTGCTGTTATCATTAACCTTCTTCAACACTCATTGCAACTCAGAGCAAAGCGCTTCCCTTCCCCCGCAGCCCATTGTTTCAAAACAACTGCAGGGGGTATTGGATCAAATCGTGGTCCGAAACCTCAAAAAACAACCCGGCCTCGCATCCAACCAGGTACACCTGGCGCTCATTGATCCGGCAAATCCTGATAAACCCCGCCTGGCCCAATACAATGGCCGTGAACCCGTTTATCCCTCCAGCGTCATCAAAATGATATATATGGGCTATGTCTATCACCTGGCGAAAGAGGGAACGCTCAAAATCACGCCCCAGGTCCATCAGAAACTCTATCAGATGATACACCCTTCCAGCAACACGGCCACAGCCTGGATTGTTGATTTATGGAGCGGAACGTCAGGGGGCAACCTCAGATCACCCGAGGCCTACAAGGAATTTGCTTTTAAACGGAATGGGTGTAATCGCTGGTTGCGATCCCTGGGGATTGAGCATATCAACGCCTGCCAGAAGACATGGGGTTCCCCCATACCGCCGGGTGAAAAACAGTTTTTGAGAAACGGAAAACCTTCGGGTCCCTGGGTCAATCGGAATTCCATGACAGCGGTGGCCGCCGCCAGGTTTCTGCAGATCCTGGCCGCTGACGCCCTGGTGGATCCTGACAGCTATAACGCCATGTGTGAACTAATGGTTCGAGACGTCAGGAACCAATCCTATCAGCGAATGAGGGTCGCGGGTGGGGCGCCGAAGGGGGCGAAAGTCTTTTCTAAAACCGGTACCACCTCTGACACGTTTCACGACGCCGGCATTGTGGTACTGCCCAATGGTAAATCATTTGTTTTAACGGTTTTTATTACGGGGAGAAGTAGAGGCGCTTTTATTCGGAATATATCACACGATCTGTGCGCCTATTTCACGAAACAGGCACCCTGAAAAAACCCTGATCCCGCCATACAACTCTTGACCAAACCAATCTAACCAAGTAAAAATAGCATGTAAATCAAAGAAATTTATCTTTTTTTGAGCTTTTCATGGTGTATGGTGTCTAATAAGGCAGATGAGGATTTATCGAATGAGGAACGGCTGGTCTCTCTTCTCAAGAAGGGACATGAGGGTGCATTTCGTGTTCTTGTTCGGGAGTATCAGGAGCGGCTTTTCAATATTGCGT
>JAGHDR010000110.1 GCA_021159825.1 Deltaproteobacteria bacterium
GAGATAGACATTTTCGCCGAATACATTGCTGTCCGGCCTGGCGAAATAGATCAATTCAAAAATACACTGACTTCGGCGGGATGAAATGCCCGAACGGATGCTCTTAATGCCCTCTTTATTGATAATTACAATCTCGCCGGGTTCGATAAACCGGATAAGTTCCGCTTCCACCAGATCAAAGGCACAGGTCTCGGAGGCCAGCACATAACCACCATTGAGTTTCCCCAGACACAGGGGCCGAAAACCGTTGGGATCCTTGGCGGCAATGAGACTGTCCTCGGTCATCACCACCACCGAGTAGGCGCCCCGAAGCTGATCCAGGGCCCGGATCGTGGCCTGTTCCACGCCGAGGCTCAGGCGCTGGGCCATCAAGTGCAACACCACCTCGCTATCCATGGTGGTTTGAAAAATAGACCCGTTTTGTTCCAGTTCCGAACGGATCCGGTGGGCATTGACGATGTTGCCGTTATGGGCGATGGACATGGAACGGCCCGAATGGCGCACCCGAAAAGGCTGCGCATTGACCAGCAGGGAAGATCCGGTGGTGGAATACCGCACATGCCCCAGGGCCATATTTCCCTTAAGTCCGTTCAGGATCTGTTCATTAAATATCTCGGGAACCAGACCCATGGCCTTGTGCTCGACGACCTGTTTCCCGTCGGAGGCTACAATGCCCGCACTTTCCTGGCCACGGTGTTGGAGAGCATAGAGACCGAAATAGGCCAATTTGGCCGCATCCTCATGGCCGTAAACAGCAAAAATACCGCATTCATCTTTGGGTCGTCTGGATTCTGTTTCGCTCATTGATCATCCTGTCTTCATAAAACATTTATCAATCATCAATCCCCATGGTATTCCTGTATGGTTCTGACCTTCATATCCTCTTTCGACATGGACCGGATGGCGGCCAGGGTCGCTTTTGCACCGGCCAGTGTGGTGGTGTAAGGGACATTGAGGGTTAATGAGGCCCTGCGAATGGAGTACGATTCACCGATGGCTTTTTTGCCGCTGGTGGTATTGATCACCAGATGAACCTCTCCGTTTTTGATCATGTCCACCACGTGAGGGCGCCCTTCCCGCACCTTGTTTACCGACTCGTTGATCACACCCCTCTCCAAAAGAAACCGCGAAGTGCCCCTTGTCGCCAGAATCTTGAAGCCCAGGTTGAAAAGCCCCATGGCAACGGGGAGAGCGGCCGCCTTGTCCGTATCCTTCACACTGATGAACACGGTCCCCGACAGAGGAATTCGCTGACCGGCGGCGAGTTGGGACTTTCCGAAGGCCAGGCCGAAATTGCGGTCGATACCCATGACCTCGCCGGTGGATTTCATCTCCGGCCCCAGGATGGTATCCACCCCCGGGAAACGGTTGAAGGGAAAAACAGCTTCTTTCACGGAAACATAATCGGGGACTACTTCCCGGGTCAAGCCCAGTTCATGAAGGGTTTTCCCCATGATTACCCGGGTCGCCATATTGGCCAGTGGCACACCGGTGGCCTTACTCACAAAGGGAACGGTTCGCGAGGCTCGCGGATTCACCTCGATCACATAGACAATGCCATCTCTTACCGCGTACTGGATGTTCATGAGACCCACCACCGACAACTCTTTGGCCAACGCCCGGGTATGATTCATGATGGTTTCAATAGTTTCCGGTTCCAGTGAAACGGGAGGCAGCACACAGGCGCTGTCTCCACTGTGAATACCCGCTTCTTCAATATGTTCCATAATGCCGCCGATGACGGTGTCCTGACCATCGGAAATAGCATCCACATCAATTTCAACGGCCCCGTCCAGGAACCGGTCGATGAGTACGGGTTTGCCGGGGGACACCTGGACTGCGTTCTCCATGTAGTATTCCAGATCTTTCCGGTCATAGACAATTTCCATAGCCCGCCCCCCCAGCACAAATGAGGGCCTCACCACCACGGGGTAGCCGATTCGGTCCGCGATATGAACGGCCTCCTGTTTGGTTTTGGCAATGCCGTTTTCAGGCTGAAGAATCCGGAGTTTCTTGAGCATCACCTGGAACCGCTCCCGGTCCTCAGCCCGGTCGATGCTGTCCGGACTGGTGCCCAGAATTTTGACGCCCGCATCCGAAAGGGGAACGGAAAGGTTCAGGGGTGTCTGTCCGCCGAATTGCACGATAACCCCTTCGGGTTTTTCCTGCTCTACGATGTTCAGCACGTCTTCCCGGGTGAGCGGCTCGAAATAGAGCCGATCAGACGTATCATAATCGGTGCTCACGGTTTCCGGATTGCTGTTCACCATGATGCTTTCAATGCCCATCTCCCGAAGCGCCAGAGAGGCATGCACGCAGCAGTAATCAAACTCGATGCCCTGGCCGATACGGTTGGGCCCACCGCCCAGGATGACCACCTTTTTCTTTTGGGATGTTCGAATCTCGTTTTCCTGCTCGTAGGTGGAATAGTAATACGGGGTGTAGGCCTCGAACTCCGCGGCACAGGTATCCACGAGCTTATAGACCGGTTCCACACCCTTTGATTTTCGGATTTGCCGAATCGTCTCCTCAGTGGTATCAAAAATCCCGGCCAGTTGAACATCGGAAAAACCGTATTCCTTGACCTGTTTCAGGAAATCCTTGTCCCACTGTTCAGGCCCGTCCCCCTCATGGGCCATTTGGTTCAAGCGGCTTTCAAAGGCCTGAATCTGCTGAATATGATAAAGGAACCAGGGGTCAATGTTTGAGAGCTCATAAATCTTCTCAATGCTCATGCCTCGGTTGAAAGCTTCGTAGAGATAAAAAAGCCGGTGAGAATTGGGTTGAATGAGACCCCTTTCCAGCTCATAGACATCTGTTTTTGAAAGGGCGCAATCGGGGGTATCGGTCCCCATGCCGAATCGCCCGATCTCCAGGGAGCGCACCGCCTTTTGAAGGGATTCCTTGAAGGTCCGGCCGATGGCCATGGTTTCTCCCACGGATTTCATGGAAGTGGTTAGGGAATCCTTTGTGCCCGGAAATTTTTCAAAGGTCCATCGGGGCACCTTGACTACGCAATAATCTATGGTGGGCTCAAAAGAAGCAAGGGTCTCCCGGGTGATATCGTTGGGGATTTCATCCAGGGTGTACCCCACGGCCAGCTTGGCGGCGATCTTGGCGATGGGAAACCCGGTGGCCTTGGAGGCCAGGGCCGAACTTCTTGACACCCGGGGGTTCATTTCGATGACCACCATTTCTCCGGTTTCAGGATGAATGGCAAACTGAATGTTGCTGCCCCCCGTTTCCACACCAATCTCTCGGATAATGTCAAGAGAAGCATCCCGCATGACCTGGTACTCACGGTCAGACAGGGTTTGGGCCGGCGCCACGGTGATGCTGTCGCCCGTATGAACGCCCATGGGATCAAAATTTTCAATGGAGCAGATAATCACCACATTGTCCTTGAAATCCCGCATGACTTCCAGCTCGTATTCTTTCCAGCCGAGAAGAGATTTTCCCATAATAATCTCGGAAATCATGCTGGCATCAAGACCACTCTTGGCGATTTCTTCCATCTCTTCCCGGTTGTAGGCCACGCCGCTGCCGATCCCTCCCAGGGTAAAACTGGCACGGATAATAACCGGGTAGCCGATCTGTTCCGCCGCATCCTTAGCCTCATCCATGTTCCTGACAATGACGCTTTCAGCGACACTGAGACCGATCTTTTCCATGGCGTTTCGAAACAGTTCACGGTCCTCCGCCTTTTGGATCACAGGCAAAGACGCCCCCAGCATCTCCACACCCAGTTTTTCCAGAATCCCCGACTCGGCCACTTCTACGGCCGTGTTAAGACCGGTCTGCCCTCCCAGGGTGGGCAGGATGGCCTGGGGCCGCTCCCGCTCGATAATTTTGGTCACCACCTCGGCGGTAATGGGTTCGATATAGGTGCGATGCGCCGTTTCCGGGTCGGTCATAATGGTGGCGGGATTGCTGTTGATAAGGACAATCTCAAACCCTTCCTCCATCAGGGCCTTGCAGGCCTGGGTGCCGGAGTAATCAAATTCACAGGCCTGGCCGATGACGATGGGACCGGAGCCGATGATAAGAATTTTTTTAATGTCGGTACGTTTAGGCATAATATTTTAAAGGTGTTAGGGTTTTTGGGTATTTGAAACCGCTTCCATCATATTAACAAATCGGTCAAACAGATACGCGGCGTCATGGGGTCCGGGAGATGCCTCGGGATGATACTGGACCGAGAAAAGGGGCAATTTTTTGTGGACCATGCCTTCCAGGGTATTGTCGTTCAGGTTTAGATGACTGATTTCAATATCCGGATCTTTTAAGCTATTATGATCCACGCAAAACCCGTGGTTTTGCGACGTAATTTCCACTTTGCCTGTTTTCAAATCCTTCACGGGTTGATTGCCGCCCCGGTGGCCGAACTTCAGTTTAAAGGACTTGCCTCCCAGAGCCAACCCCAGCAGTTGATGTCCCAGGCAGATGCCGAAAATGGGCCGACGGCCGATCTGTTTGCGAATGGTCTCCACCCCGTAGTCGACAGCCGCCGGGTCTCCCGGTCCGTTGCTCAAAAAAAGACCGTCCGGATTCAGCCGGTCGATGACAGCCGTATCGGTTTTTGCAGGAACCAGCAGCACTTGGCATCCCCTCGCTTCCAGGGATCGAAGAATGTTGTATTTAATGCCGAAATCCATGGCCACAACACGGAAGGAACCATTTTTATCGGGCCAGACAAACTTCTCCAGCCCTCCCCGGATCGGCATCGGAACGCCATCACACCACAAGAGCGGTTCCCGGCAGGACACCTCTTGGACCAGGTCCCGCCCCACCATCAGCGGCGACTGCTTCGCTTTTTGGATCAGAGAATCCGGATCCAAATCACGGGTAGACAGTACCCCCCTCATGGCCCCGGAAAGGCGAATGTGTCTTGTCAAAGCCCGGGTATCAATCCCCTCGATCCCGGGAATGCCGTTTTCTTCCAGATATTCCCCAAGACTTTTTTGCGATCTGAAGTTGCTGGGGTAAGGTTGGTGCTCTTTTACCAGAAGGGCTTTCACCTGGATGCGATCCGATTCTACATCCACCTCATTAACGCCATAGTTGCCGATAAGGGGATAAGTCATGACGACCATCTGGCCGCAGTAAGAGGGGTCTGTCAGGATCTCCTGATACCCGCTCATACTGGTGTTAAAAACCACTTCCCCTTCGGTTTCACTATGGCCCGTAAAGGACCGCCCCGTAAAGAACGTTCCATCTTCCAATGCCAGCATTGCTTTCATTTGAGTTCTTTTTCCTGATTTCCCGGGATCCCACTCGAAATTATAAATTTCAACCATTTTAAACAAACATCTGTTTTTGCTGAAACGTTGCTTATTCGATAGGCTCCATCCCAATATCCAGATATTTTTTAGCCAAATCAATATAAAGCTGCTTGCCATAATTCCAACGCTCTTGATCTTTTTCAGATAGCTCTCGCATGATTTTGGCTGGATTTCCAGCAACAACTACTTTCGGTGGAATTATTTGTTTAAGCTTTACAACACTTCCTTCCGCTACAATTGCCCATTCTCCAATTTCCGCCCAAAGACTGATTATGGCCCCCATACCGATAACGGCTTGATCGCCAATGTGTTTACTATGCACCACAGCAGCGTGGCCAATAGTTACCTTTTTCCCGATGCTGTTCAAATCGTTAGGTGGAGCGTGGATGATTGCCCCTTCTTCTACCGCTGTCCCGTCTCCTATTTCAATTCTTCCGTAATCACCCCGTAAAATGGCGCCATGCCCAATATAGCAGTTTTCTCCTATGACGACATCTCCGATGACTCTTGCAATGTCACTGATATATGAGGTTTTTCCTACTACCGGTTGCTTTCCGTCAAATTTATAGAGCATTTTAATATCCTTTAACCATTAGATGTTACAGCCGACTATAATCGCGGTGCTGACCGGCACCGGGGGCCGTGCAAGCA
>JAGHDR010000340.1 GCA_021159825.1 Deltaproteobacteria bacterium
ATGCAATGGAGAACAACACCGGTATTTTCCGTTTCAAATGACCGATCAATCCTTCCAGCAGAAGCAACAGAAAAGCCGCCGCCGCAAAGATGAAAAACCGCTCTTCATAGACCTTGATCTTGCCGCTTTTAACCACGGCTGCATCGGTTTTCTGTTTGATGCCGTCAAAATAGAGCCGATCCAGATCCAGATCGCCAGCCATGGATCGCACATATCCACCGCCGGTCACCGCCGCCATTTCCTGTAAACCCGATTCGTTGAGTTTGGAGAGGACCAGTTCACCCTTGTTATCCTTGATAAATCCCCCCTGTCCTCCAGATGCGGGAATGGGTCCACCAGCCGGGTTCCCCATGCCGAAAACAAATATCTTGATCCCCTTTCCAGCCGCCTTGCGGGCCGCTTCAAGGCCCCGTTTTTCATTGTCTTCGCCATCGGTGATAAGCAAAATCACCTTGTCGGTCTCGCTTTTGGGATCAAACGCCGCCACGGCCCCCTGGATGGCCGCGCCCAGATCCGTACCGGGAACCGGAAAATAATCCGGGTGCAGAATATTCAGGAACATCGTCAGTGCGACGTAATCCAGCGTTAAGGGGCATTGGATGTAGGCGGCGCCTGAAAAAGCCACCAGACCCACCCGGTCCCCCTGTACCACTTTCAGAAAATCGGCGATCTCCCGTTTGGCCCGCTCCAGCCGGTCCGGTTTTACATCTTCCACCAGCATACTGGGAGATACATCCAGTGCGATGACAATATCCACACCCTTTTGCGTCACTTCCTGGTAGTGGCTGCCCCACCGGGGGCCGGCCAGGGCGAGCAGCATGCATCCCAGCGCCGACAGGCACAATACAGCTTTGATCACCCGCCTTCCCCGGGAGCCTTCAGGGGTCAATCGATTAAGCAGTTCGGTTTCAGCAAACCGCGCCAGTGCCTGACGCCGTTTTCGGTACACCACCACGGAGGTAGCAACCACAAGCGGCAGAAGCCAGAGAAAATGAAGGATCCAAGGGTCGGACAGGTTCATGGGATGATCCTCAATATCCAGGTCTTGAGCAACAGTTCCAGCAGGAAAACCAGGATGGCCGGGGCCAGAAACCAGGGGTAAAGCTCCTCGAAATGAAAAAACTCCTTAACTTTTACATCGGTTTTTTCTTCCCGGTCGATAATATCGTAAATTTCCTGAAGCTCCCGGCTGTTGGCCGCACGAAAATATTTTCCCCCGCCGGTTTCCGCCACCCTTTTTAAGGTCGCCTCGTCCAGATCCACCTGCTGGGGCACCAGCCGTGTCCCGAAAAGGGTCTTCATGCGAAAAGGCGCCGGGCCTTCGCCGCCCACGCCGATGGTATAGAGCTTGATGCCGAACTCCCGCACGGCCTGGGCCGCGGTCTGAGGACTGATTTCCCCTGCATTGTTCCGACCGTCGGTGAGCAGGATCAGTATTTTTGACTTGGCTTTCAGGTCTTTTAAGCGTTTGCCGCCGATGGCAATGGCACTCCCGATGGCTGTGCGATCCCCGGCCATGCCGATGGTCATACGATCCACCAACTCCAGCAAAAGCCCTTTATCGATGGTTAACGGTGACTGGGTAAAGGCCTCTTCCCCAAAAACCACCAGGCCGATACGGTCCGTCTCCCTCTTTTTGATAAAATCCGCCACCACTTTTTTGACCGCTTCCAGCCGCGTCACCGCATCCCCTTCCACCTTGAAATCCAGGGCCTGCATGGAGCCGGATGTGTCCAGACACAGCATAATGTCTACCCCGGGCGAACGAACATCCCGGGATACATTATACAGCTGGGGCCTTGCCGCCACCAGGATCAGCAGCAACAGACAGCAGGTCCGAAGGATCAAAGGAATGCGGGCCACCAGGGTACCGTTGCCGCCGCCTGCCAGGGCCGCCATACGGGAGGTCATGGAATAGGTGATCCCCGTGGGCTTTTTGAAAAGGGCAAAAGCCAGCCATCCCAGTGCCGGGGGAACCAACAGAAACATAACGGGGTAAGCAAACCGGAACATCATGATAACGACCCCTTCCGTGCAGTGCGGGGGCCATCGACAATGATATGTTTTCCGCCGTGACGTTGGGCCGCAGCTTCGGTCATCGGGGGTTCACGGGTGCTCTGAATATAGGCAAAGGCCGTTTCCATGTCTTCATCTTTTCCGGCCGGGGTGGTGGTAAAATCAGCGAATTTCACCATATCGGCCCGGCGAAGCAGCGACAATAAGGATTGATCTTCTTTCTTTTTAGCGGTCCGGGCAATTTCTTCAAGGGTGTATTCCGCCGCAGGGAATCCGCGGGTGGCTTCCAGATAACGTCGCAATATCTCGGAAAACCCGAAATAGAAGTCTTTGATCCGGCCCTTTTCAAACAGTTTCTGCGCATCCAGCGATTTCAGGCCTCTTATGGCCAGTTTATCAGGCGGCGTTTGCTCAATGACCGCTGCCCCTTTCCCCCGCCTTTTTCGAATCCACCACTCGCATATTACCCCCAGCAGCAGAAGTGCAATCCCCCCCAGAACCCAGAATCGGTATTTTTTCCAGGTGTCACCGGTGGGTATAATCCCATAGATGGGTTTCAGCCGAGCGGCTTCAGGCTTATCCCCCAGGTTGGAGAGAACCGTGAGGGAAACCGGGGCCGCTTCGACTGACGCCTTTTTGCCCTCAGCGGTCACATAGTCAAGGGAAATGGGTCCCACCGGCCCGGAATCAAGGCGATCCACCATAAGCTGAATGCGACATTCCCCGGAAACAGGCCCAATGGAATTTTTCTGCTCGCCGTCGTTTATTTTCGGTGTTTTAAAGGTGACATGCCGATCCAGAACCTGGAAGCCCTCAAGGCCCGTCACCTCAGTTTCGGGCGCAAGATGAGCGCCTTCGGGTAGTTGAAACCGCAGGGTCAGGGTAATAACACCCCCCACGCCGGTCTGGTTGGGAACCAGTGATGCCGTCATTTCAGGGCCGGTTTCAGCACCCCAACAAACACCGGACCATACCCATACAAGAAGGCACACCAGAAGAAACAGAGGACGGAGGACAGAGGACAGAGGGCGGCTGTCTCCATCAGGGCAGGCACATAGGCCAGCCCCTACTTCATCCTTCATCCTTCCGCCTTCATCCTTCCGCCTTCCGTTCATACCCGTCGCTTCCTACTCTCAAAGAGCCGGGTCAATGGTTCCACCACGGGACCATCCGTGGTCAATTCAACCTGGTCTATCCCGGCTTTTTTAAAGGTTTCGTTCAAATAGGCCTGTTGCTCATCCCGATAGGCCCGCCAGCGTTTTTGGAGCTTTCGGCTTCCGCTGTTCACCAGGGCGGTTTTTCCGGTCTCGGGATCCCTGAGGGTGACAAAGCCCACATTGGGAAGGGTTTCTTCCGCAGGATCGGAAATGCGGATCACCGTGAGGTCATGTTTTTTGGATGTTAACCGCAACGATTTTTCAAACCCCGTGTCCATACAGTCGGAAATGAGAAACACGATGGCATGCCGCTTGGCCACGCGATTTAAAAACGTCAGAACCCCATCCAGATCCGTACTCAAATCCTCGGGTTGATAGGTGAAGACCTCTTTGATGAGACGCCACACATGGGATGCCCCTTTTTTGGGGGGGATGTATTTTTCCACTTTGGAACTGAAGAGGATGGCCCCCACCTTGTCGTTGGTGCGAATGGCCAGAAAGGCCAGCATACCGGCCACCTCCGCCAGCAGCTCCCGCTTGAATTTCTTCCGGGTTCCGAACCGGTGGCTGCCGGAGAGATCCAGCACCAGCATCACGGTCAATTCCCGCTCTTCGTGAAAGACTTTGACATAAGGATGGCCAAAGCGGGCCGAAACATTCCAGTCGATGGTGCGAATATCGTCTCCCACCTGGTATTCCCGTACCTCGGCAAATTCCATGCCCCGGCCCCTGAAGGCGCTCTCATATTGGCCGGCAAACATGTCGCTGGCCATGCGCCGGGTGGTGAAATGAAATTTCTGGATTTTTTTGAGCAATGCCTCCGGGAGCATTTCAAGGCACCTCAATCCGTTCCAGCAGCACCTCAATGAGATCGTCGGTGGTTTTTTCCTCGGCTTCCGCTTCATAACTCAGAATGATGCGGTGCCGCAGAATATCCGGCGCCATGGTTTTCACATCCTGGGGCGTCACATAACCGCGGCCGCTCACAAAGGCATGGGCCCGGGCCGCCATGCCCAGCCAGATGGATGCCCGTGGGGAAGCGCCGTATTGGATCATGGGGGCCAGTTCCAGTCCGAATGCTTCGGGTTCCCGGGTGGCGCGCACCAGCCGCACCACATAATCCATGATCCGGTCCTCCATATGGATGGCCCGCATGGTCTGCCCGGCCTGCGCAATCCGGGTCCAATCCACTGCGCCGGTCATTTGGTCTTCCACACCCCCATAGACCCGGGTCATGATCTCCCGTTCCTCTTCCGCCGACGGGTAATCCACCCGGATCTTCATCATGAACCGATCGATCTGGGCCTCGGGCAAAGGATAAGTCCCTTCCTGTTCAATGGGGTTCTGGGTGGCCAGCACCAGAAACGGCTTTTCCAGGCTGAAGGTGGTCTCCCCAATGGTGATTTGGAGCTCCTGCATGGCTTCCAGAAGCGCGCTCTGGACCTTGGCCGGGGCCCGGTTGATTTCGTCCGCCAGAATGATATTGTGGAAAATAGGCCCCTTCTTGATTTCAAACGTGGCCGTGTCCGGTCGGTAGAACTGGGTTCCCAGGATGTCCGCGGGTAACAGATCAGGGGTGAACTGGATGCGCTGAAAGGTGGTTTGAACAGTGGTGGACAGCGCTTTCACCGCCGTGGTCTTGGCAAGACCCGGAAGGCCTTCCAGCAGCAGATGCCCATCGCACAGAAGGCCGATGATCATCCGTTCGATCAAATACCGTTGGCCAACGATTACCTTTTCCATATTGGCCATGATCTGCCGGACCACAACGCTTTCCTGCTCCACCGCTCTGGTGATTTCCTGAATATCCATTAAGTCGCTTCCTCCCTATTGATTACTGACGACAACCATCAGTTTTTCGGTTTGAACAACACCCCAATATCGGTCTTATTCCAAGATTTATCAGGGTCGAATTTTGTTATTGCCATTGCCGGGGATGCGGCGTCCTGTCCAAGATCCTTTTCATAAAGCACGCCCTGCTGGTTCACCATGAAGGTCATAATTCCGGAGACGCCATATTTTGCGGGATAAGCCAGCAATGCATGACCCAGAATCGATTTCCCGTGTGTCTGGTAATCATAGGCGCCGCCGTAAGCATGGTCTCCCTGACCAAGGAGAATTCCATAGTAATATCCATGATATGGAAACGGTTTCCCACCTTTTCGGGTATAACCCCGGCGAACCGCCTCGGCCACCAGAGGGCCCATGGGACTCATGGCTTCGCCTTTCTTTACGGGCCAGTACAAACCATTTTTCTTCCCCGGATCGCTGCGAAGACCGGAAGCGAACGCATGAACGCCGTCTCCGTCGAGGTCCTTTGCGGCATATTCGTTCTGAGCATCCACATAGGTGGTCATGACGTTGATGACATTCAATTCATTCTGTCCGATGCGTCGATCCAGAATTTCCTGTTTTCCCGCCGACACATCAAAATACCACTGGTTTCCCTGTTTCACCAAAGGGATGGGAAACAGCCATTCTTCATTTCCCAAAACGAGAATCGCTTTTCCCGGACCTTTCCCCTCAATAACGTGGCCTTCTTTCAAAACCTCGAGAAACCTAATCCTATCCGACCGGTCGGCCACAGGGTCGCCCGATAGAAAGATGTCTCTCCCTTCCGGACCGAAAATGGAAATTATTGCCTGAACATCATCCTTTTTGACTGCGCCGGCCAAGGCCTCAATCGCTTTTTGGGGAGAATTAAAAGCTTCCCCCCCGGTTAGTTTCTCTTCCGCCGCGACCCAACCCGAAAGACCGGTGACGGTCAGTATGAGAAGGCCCGTATTCAGC
>JAGHDR010000227.1 GCA_021159825.1 Deltaproteobacteria bacterium
TCCAAACCATAGAAAAGTTCCTCTGTCACCTTGCAGCCAGGGTTTGCATTGATCTCTAAAAACTGATATTGTGGTCTGACTAACATAATGGAAGGGAGAGAGACGCCGCTTGGAAAACCGAATCAAACTGGGTGTCAGTGCGTGTCTTCTGGGAGAGAACGTCCGTTACGATGGCGACCACAAACTGGACTGTTTTATTCGGGATACCTTGGGCGAATATGTGGATTTCGTCCCCGTGTGCCCGGAGGTGGAATGCGGCATGCCGGTCCCCCGGGAAGCCATGCAGCTGGAGAGCAATCCTGAATCGCCGCGACTGGTCACCATTCGATCCCGGAAAGATATGTCAAAACAAATGCTCGACTGGACCGCCGCCCGTGTTCGAGAACTTGAATCGGAAGGACTTTGCGGCTATATTTTCAAGAGCAGTTCCCCTTCCTGCGGCATAAAAGGGGTCAAGGTTCACAATGAAAAGGGCATGCCCGTGAAAAAGGGGCTGGGACTTTTTGCCCGTGCCTTTATGAAACACTTCCCCCTGCTGCCCACGGAAGACGAAAACCGCCTTCACGATCCCAGGGTAAGGGAAAATTTTATCGAAAGCATCTTTGCCATCAAACTCAGAAATCATGTTTGAACCGTTGAAGGGTCGCGTATGGATCGATTGACCTGGAAGAAAGCATTATGAAAGAAAAAACATCAAATAAATGCGGGAACAGAAAAATGAGTGCAAATAACAGATTGGGCAAGGTTTCGATAAACTTCCTTCTTTGGGGGTTAATGGCACTCTGGTGGTTATCTGTTTCGCCAAACGTTTCAGCCCAAACCTATGACTTTGATGAAGGACTTGAGACGCTTACAAAGGGGCTTGTTTCAGAAAACAGGGGGATCTTGAAAAGAAAGAAGATAGCTGTTTTCGGAATAATTGAAAGTAAATCAGGGAAAAAGTGGGAGGTCTCTTCGCATATTGAAGACGGGATTGTGGACGCACTCGTGAAGAATGGATATAGGGTTATTGAGAGAAGAAGGATTCAGGATGTCATCCAGAAGGAGATCAAGAAATCTACGGATCTGTGGTTTGACCAGGCCCGGGTGGCCCAATTCGGAAAGCTTGTCGGGGCGGACTTTGTTGTGACGGGCAGTTATGTTCTGTGGGGACAGGGAATGCTTAAAATCAGTGTACGGGCCATCAATGTTGCTGACGGAGAGATTGTGGCCGCTGACAAAGTGAAGATTCTCACAGACCGAATCGTAAATTTACTGAAAGCGGAAGCAGATGAAAAACACCTGAAAAAAGCTAAGGTCAGCCCTGAAAAACCGGTTAAGGTAAAGAGACTTGATGAGTTCACCCACGAAAGTGGAAAACTGGGAAAATATAAAGCGCTGATCATCGGAATTAACGATTACAAAGGTTCGAAGATTCCCGATCTTGAAACAGCCATAAACGATGCGACAGGCATGGCAGCGGTCCTCAAAGAGAAATACGGATTCAAGGTAAAGCTGCTTCTGGACCGTGAAGCGACTAAGGAAGCCATATACAGGGAATTGCGGAGTTTGACGGTATCGACAAAGGCAAACGACAGCGTACTGATCTATTTTGCGGGGCATGGAGATCTTGATCGAACCTATGACGGAGGCTGGTGGATTCCGGCAGACGCTATAGGCGGAAATCCTGTGACGTATCTGGACAACGTTCAGGTTCAAAAAGCAATGCGGAGCATGAGGGCCCGTCATGTCCTGCTGGTTTCAGATTCCTGTTATTCGGGCGCGCTTTTTGGCGAAGCCCGGAGCCTGCCACCTGTAATAAACGATAGATATTACCTGAGCCTGTATAACGAAAAAAGCAGATGGGGTATGACTTCGGGCAACAAAACACCGGTATCCGACCAAGGCACGGGTGGACACAGTGTGTTTGCCTACCAACTGATCAAGGAATTGGGGGAAAGCGATAAACCTTTTCTGAGTACCCATGAGCTCTACGCTAAAATAGCCCCTGTTATTGCAAATAACTCGGAGCAAACACCGATTTGTCGTCCCATTGTGAATACCGGGGATCAAGGCGGGGAATTTGTGTTTGTGGCATCCCTGAAAAAAGAACTGCCACTGACGATTCCCAAGGTTCACCAGATTACCCTCAACAAGGACATGCTCTTTTGGGAGTCCGTTAGAGACAGCAATGATCCGGCACTATATGACGCGTATCTAAAAACATTTCCGGACGGGATTTTTACCCTTATCGCCAAACGAAAGATTGAGACCCTTAACCAAAAAAAGAGAACCGCCGCTACCGCACCTGTGGTTTTAAAATCCAAGTTATTTGTGGAGTTCGAACCGAGAGATGCAAAAGTCAGGATTCTCAACATAAGGCCGAAGTTTCATCAGGGGATCGCGCTTGATCCCGGGAGTTACCGTCTTAATGTGTCCGCGCCCGGTTATATGACCCAAAACCGGTGGATCAAGCTCTCAACCGGGGAAGAAAGGCATGTTAACATTCAACTGCCTCGGCTTCAAAAAGCGGTGGAAACGTCTCATTCAACCCCAAAAACGGTCCCCTCAGTCTCAAAAACGACGCCTGAAGTTGCGGTGCCCCCCCCGGTATCGGAGCCGAAACCGGAAACAGCCGCAGCCCCCCAAACCGATCCGGCGGCACCCGTGCGGATATTTAATAGCTTCAAACGCGCTTTTCAGTCGTGGAAAGACAATGCGCTTTCCGAGCCCTACGGAAATGACCTGAAAGCGCAGCTGAAGGCCGGCGCCAGAGACAAGCTTTATCATTTTACCCTCTCAGGGGGCTTAATCCGGGGTGCCATCCTGCACGGGACCCGTATGGTAAAACGAAATGCGGGCCAACCACATTCGGTTTTTTGGCCGCAAACGGTTACGCGTCGTTTTCCGGCATCTCCAGGGTAATCTTGCCGAATTTCCCTTTCCTGAAATCACCCAGTACGATGCGAGATACGCGCATATAGTCGATATTCTTATTTTTCCTGATACAACCCCTTTTCATGGCAATACACTCAAGGATCTCAAGGGGGGATTGTTCGTGAACGTGAATCTGATACCGCCGCGCAAGATTTGCAGGTGCAAAATCGATCAACTTTTTCATTAACGAAAGGGAAAGGGTTTCCAGGTCCAGGACTTCATCCTTTATGGCGCCGATGAAGGCCAGACTTTCAAACGTCTCTTCATCCTCTTTGGGCCAAAGAATCCCGGGGGTGTCTAAAAGTTCAAGCTGATTCCGGGTCGTCACCCTTTGTTTAACCTTTGTGACGCCCGGCTTGTTGGCAATTTTGGTCTTTTTCTTCCCGGCGATGGCGTTAATGAGTGTGGATTTTCCCACATTGGGTATGCCCACGACCATGGCCATAATGGCCTTTTTCCGGTCTTTCATGTTGTGCAATTTGGATGTCTTACCGCTTAGGGCGCCATGGGCCGATTTGATGAGCTTTTTAATGCCGTTCCCGTGAACCGCGCTCACGGTCACCGCTTTAGCGCCGTTTTTCTCAAAATAGGCTACCCATTTTCTGTCGCCTGCGTCATCACTCAAATCGCATTTGTTTAAAACCACAATCCTCGGTTTTTCTTTGGTAATCAAATCAATACGTTCGTCGCGGCTGCACCGGGGAATTCTTGCATCCAGAATTTCAAAAATGATATCCGCGGATTTCAAGTTTTTCCGCAGAACCACTTCCGAGGATCTCATATGTTTGGGAAACCAGTTGATGTTCATTGCATATCCATGGTGTTAGGTGGTAAGCATTAGAGCACATTTGGGCATCAATCGCAATGATTCCGATACGCAAACCAATAGACCCTCAGAAACCTGTTTCTCTCATTGTTTTTCAATAATAAGTTGCAAAAATGAATGATTATTTGGTACTGATATCCTCATGAAGCCACATCGTCATGCAAACAACAAAACAGAATCAGGATCACAGCCTTGTGAAATTTCTTTTGATCGCTCTGATGAAAAGAAGCTTCTGATCAACCTTGCCGGAAGCTGGACCCTCAAATGCAAACGACCTTCAGCCGATGTTGTCAAAAAAGAGATCACTGCAGGAGGTGCCACAGGCATTGCTTTTAATACAACCGGCATTACCGAGTGGGACAGCGGCCTTCTCATATTCCTGGGCCGGGTCATCGGTCTGTTTTTAAAAAACGGCATCACCGTAGACAAAACCGGCCTGCCCAATGGTGCCGGAAAACTAATGGATCTCGCAGCGGCAGTGCCGGAAAAAAAAGGGGCACGAAAAAAATCTCAAAAAGAGTCTTTTCTTTTTCGGGTCGGCTCCGAATCGGTGGCTTTTGTTCGCTCCTCGGGAGATGTGCTGACCTTTGTGGGGGAAGCTTCCACCGCGTTTATCAAATTTCTAACAGGAAAAGCCCGCTTTCGCCGCTCAGATCTGACACGGATCATACAGGACTGCGGTATCGAAGCTCTCCCCATTGTCTCGCTCATCAGCCTGCTGGTGGGACTGATTCTCGCTTTTGTGGGAGCGGTTCAATTGACGATGTTCGGCGCCGAGATATACGTGGCGAATTTGGTGGGCATTGCCATGGTCCGCGTCATGGCCGCCGTCATGACGGGAATCATCATGGCCGGGCGGACCGGGGCTGCCTTTGCCGCTCAACTGGGCACCATGCAGGTGAACGAAGAGATCGATGCCTTTAAGACCATGGGCATCTCACCCATGGAATTCCTGGTGTTGCCCCGTATACTGGGACTCACCCTCATGATGCCCCTTTTATGCCTTTATGCGGACCTCATGGGTATTCTGGGAGGGTTTATCGTCGGGGTGGGCATGTTGGACCTGAACATGGTGGAATACTACAACCAGACCAAGGCGGCGGTCCCCCTGAGCAACCTCTGGATCGGTCTCTTCCAGAGTATTGTCTTCGGCATTTTGATAGCCGTAGCCGGGTGCCTCCGAGGGATGCAGTGCGGCCGTAGCGCATCGGCCGTGGGAGATGCGACCACCTCGGCCGTGGTGACCGGCATCATCAGCATCATTGTCGCCACTGCCGTGATCACGGTCATCACGAACGTACTGGGCATCTAAACGCTCCATGGCGAATCCCCCATGAAAAAGAAACCTGAACTTGAGGAGACCCATAAACGATGAATGGAAAAGCAAGCAAAACCCTCATCGGCGCTTTTGTGGTGGGAGCGGTGATTCTCATTGTCGCCGGACTCCTGGTGTTCGGCGGCGGAAAATTCGTGAAAAAAACAGCGAACTTTGTCCTTTTTTTCGAAAGTTCGGTCAAGGGATTAAATGTGGGCGCCCCGGTACTGATCGGCGGTGTGAAAATCGGCTCGGTGAAAAGCATTAATATTGAGACCAATACCAAAACCCTGGCCTTTTACGTGCCCATCATCATTGAAACCCAGCGCAACAAAATAAGGATTATCAAAGGCAAACGCATCACCATGGAAGAAAGCCTGCCAATGCTCATTAAAAAGGGTTTGCGGGCACAATTGACCATGGGCAGCCTGATCACGGGCCAACTCATCATCGAACTGGACTACCATCCCGATACGCCGCTCAAACTTGTGGGACTAAACAAGGAATACCCGGAAATCCCAACCATTCCATCCACGTTTCAACGCATTTACGATACCCTGAAAAACCTGCACCTTGAGGAAACCCTTAAAAAGATAACGTCCGCCGTCAACACCTTTGAAGAAATCCTCAAATCCCCGGATATTCCGAAAATACTCCATTCCGCGAACCTGACTCTGGCAGATGCACGCAAATTGATCAATGACGTGGACAGCCGCGTGGCCCCACTGGCGGACAATATGGACAATACGCTAACGGAATACAGAAAAGTTGCCTCGAATGTGAATGCACGGGTGGAACCACTGGCCGCCAACGCCAACAACACCATTAAAGACGCCCGAAGCTTGATCGGAAACATGGATGCAAAATTGGAAACACTCGCCTCCAAAATCGCCGAAGGCCTTGAGGCATCCCATGAAGCCATGGAACAGGCCAGAGAAACCCTGGTGGTCCTTCAGAGTCGGCTGGGCAAAGATTCCCCCCTCCTGAACCAATTGGATAACACCCTGCGGGAATTCTCAGAGATGGCGCACTCCATCCGATCCCTGGCCAATTACCTGTCACGTCATCCCGAAGCCCTGCTCCGGGGGAAAAATGGATCTCAAAGGAGGTAAGATCATGCACCGTTCGTTTCCTTTTCTGAAAACCCTGGTGTTCATTATGTTATGTCTCTGGCCCTTGGGATGCGGCACAAGCCCGCCTACCAAATTTTATCTATTGAGTCCCGTGCCTGTACCAAACCCTGAGACAGGGGATACGCAAGGCCAACAATTGGCGATCATCCGCGTGGATGCCGTTGTCATCCCAAGCTATCTGGATCGAGGTGAAATTGTCACCCGGGTGAGCGAAAATGAAATCCACCTGGCCGATTTCCACCAGTGGGGAGAACCCCTGCGGGACAGCCTCACCAGCATACTGGCACTGAACCTCTCCCGCCTGCTTCCGGCAGATCGGTTCGCAGTTTTTCCTTTCAAATGCCCATCCCCAGTGGACTACCAGGTCAGTGTTGAAATCGTTCGAATGGACGGCAGCCTGGATAGGGATGCGCAGTTGACGGCACAGTGGACAATCCTTCAAAGCAAAGAGAACGATATTGTAACCACCCGTAAATCGCGTTTCAAAGCATCCAAGGCACCCATGAACTACGGTGAACTGGTGACGGCCCAGAGTCGGCTCCTTGAGGCTTTAAGCCGTGAAATCGCCGAAAGCATTCAGACAGATCTTTAATTTTATGCCATTATCCGTGCTGCCATAACCATGTCGCAAAAAACACCTGCCATCACCACTAAAAACCTTGAAATCGCTTATGGCGATTTCGTGATTCAACGGGATCTCAATTTCACCGTTAATCGCGGGGAGATTTTTGTACTCATGGGGGGCAGCGGCTGCGGTAAAACCACGGTCATGCGCTGCCTAACCGGACTCAAAGCACCTGAAAAGGGCCAGGTTTTTCTAGGGAACATCAGTTTGTGGGAAGCGGAACAGGCGACGAGAGACCAAATGGCCCACAACATCGGCATCGTTTATCAGAGTGGGGCGCTTTGGAGTTCCATGACCCTGGCTGAGAACGTGGGGTTACCCCTGGGGGAATTCTACGACCTTACCCCTCAGGAAATCAGAGAACTCTCTTCTTTGAAACTGGCCCTGGTGGGGCTATCCGGCTTTGAAGATTACTACCCTTCCGAAATCAGCGGGGGCATGCGAAAACGGGCGGGGGTAGCCCGCGCACTGGCCCTGGATCCCCAATTCCTCTTCTTTGACGAACCCTCTGCCGGCCTCGACCCCGTGACCTCTTCCCTGCTGGACGACCTCATTCTGGAACTTCGGGACAGCCTGGGAACCACCATGGTTTTGGTGACCCACGAACTGCCCAGTATTTTTTCCGTGGCCGACAACTGCGTCTACCTGGATGGCGACACACACACCATGATTGCCGGCGGAGATCCCAAGAGACTGAAAACGGACTGCGATGATCCAAAGGTGCATGCCTTTCTAACCCGGGGCGGTAAGAACAGAACAGGATAAAACGACGGTTCACGGTTAAAAAAATTGAACGTAGTGGAGGAGTATGATGCGAAAAACAATTGTATTGGCCACGTTGATTTATTTCGGGGCAATCCTTACCGCCGGCCTGTTCCCGTCCCGGCTGGATGCGAAAACCCGATTTGCCACCATCGGTACGGGAGGGATTACGGGGGTATATTATCCTACGGGCGGCGCCATCAGCAAAATGATTAACAAAAAGCGCAAGGTCTACGGTGTTCGCTGCACTGTTGAATCCACAGCCGGATCCGTCTTTAACGTTAACGCCGTTATGTCGGGGGACCTGGATTTCGGCATTGTGCAATCCGACCGCCAGTACCAGGCCGTGAATGGCAAGGCGGAATGGAAAGAGGCCGGGCCCCGGAAAGATTTGAGGGCCATCTTCAGCATCCATCCGGAAGCCGTCACCCTTGTGGCAGCCCGGGATGCCGGTATAAAGAGCATCTATGACCTTCGAGGAAAACGGGTCAACATCGGAAATCCCGGTTCCGGACAGCGGCAGAACGCCATTGACGCCCTCTCAGCCGCCGGCATTGATTACAAAAAAGATCTTCACGCCGAACAGGTCAAGGCATCCGAGGCTGCGGGACTCCTTCAGGACGGCCGCATCGATGCCTTCTTTTACACAGTCGGTCATCCCGGCGGCGCCGTTAAGGAAGCCACGGCGGGGAAACGAAAAGTACGGATTGTCCCCATTACGGATATCGCGGCCCTTATTGACCGATACCCCTATTATGCACCGGCCGTCATCCCCATCAAATTCTATCCCGGGGCGGTTAATCAAAAAGATGTCCCCACCTTTGGCGTAAAAGCCACTTTTGTCACATCATCCGGAGTCCCGGACGACATGGTATATGCCATCACAAAGGAAGTCTTTGAAAACCTGGATCAATTCAAAAAACTTCACCCGGCCTACGAATTTCTGACCCCCGAAGGGATGCTTCAAGGGCTGTCCGCCCCCCTTCACCCAGGGGCCATAAAATACTATAAGGAGGCAGGTCTTCTGAAATAGGCCCGGTCACCGTTCGGCTCGGGGTCAGGGGAATCCGGCTTCAATGAGCCTCAGGTCGTTTTCGGTGGCATGGTTCATATTTTCTCCTGACCGCCATTCGCGTTTTCAATTGGGTTGGACCACGGGCTGAGGATCAATTTCAAATTCAAAGGCGTATTGCTTTAAGTGGCTGATTCATGCTGATCCGGGCACACCCGACAGGTGATCAAGTTGTTCTCCCCCTTCAACAAGATGAAGCTCTTCAATGGAAGAATGCTCCCGCCACCTCTTGACACTGATAAGAATCACCGGTTGGTCTTTTTCCCGGTTCCTTGAGGATATGTCTTTGTGCCACCTGTTAAAACCATCCTCTCCGTCAACCTGAAATACAACCATGGCATTGAGCGGTATCTTTTCCCCAAGCTGCTCATTTTCCATAAGGTATCTCTGGAACTCGGTTGAGAGCATTGTCAAAAAACGATTATAATTATTCATGCCACCCCCCTTTTAGGAATTCCTCTTTATATTTGGACCAGTTCTCATCTATATCCCACTCTCCCAAAGTTAAAGCACTTTCAAAACTCAGGTTCAGTGGTATTTTTGTTTTGTTGCCCTTCCGATCATATTTATCCATATGCGAAAACCGATGGGAACAGTCGTACCTTACAACGGGTTTCCAGTCATTGCCCATCCTCACTTCCAACTGGACAGCAAAATATAGAACCTTCCCCTTATCAGTCTCATGATAATGGCGTTTTCTCACCCCATCATCCAGGACCACAACAAAATCCACTCTTTTTCCCATAATCTCCAGTGTCCCCTGTCCTTGGTCTTAGGGCCTCGGCGCTATTAAAAAAGTAACCCCCAATGGTGCGCAGTTCTCCGGGATGCGTTGGGGGATGTTGTTGAACATCACATGATGTTTATACGTGTAGATTACCCTTTCCGGTTTCCTCCAGCAAGATCTTTCTTCGCCCATGAAGGAGCAAAAGTTTCTCATGGCCGAGAATGGGCCTCCCAAAAAGCGCGTCGGAGGCCATGAAAAACTTTTGCGGGTATCACGATAATTTTTGTATGTTTAGGCAACAACTTGCTTGACATCTACCGGGTTTGGGCAACCTGCGCAACCGGACCGAGGCCAACACAATCTAATTCACCGGGAGCACGCAAGTCTGTAAAACCAAGCCAGCTTATAAGAATTCTTTTTGCCATGTTTCGATACTATAAAATATTTTGCATATTGAGAGGTTTTTTTACCTACAATTTGTCAATAAGGAAAAGGTCTTTTGAAATAGTGTTTTAAGGCATTGCCCGCCTCAATCTCATTTTCTGGGAAAGAATTACAAGACCGTAAACAGCCACGCCCAGGGAAAAAAAATAATATTTCAGTGCCATATCAACGTGGAAAAAGGACGTAACAGCCCCCGGATGAAACAGAATGAAGGCCGCCCCGACCAGAAAAGGGATCTCATACCACCGGTTGCGGGTCAGGCACCACCCCTGGGCAAAACACTCAAAGGCCGACATGCCCACGAGGGCCATCCCGAAGATCATCAGCGCCTGGGGCCAGCTGCTGATGCCATGGAGTATCAGATCCGGATTAAACACAAACATAAAGGCAATACAGCTGGTTCGGATGTCATATAAAAACCCCTGTATGCCGGTGGGGATGGGTTCGGATTCCGCAATGGCGGACGCCGCATAGGCGGCAAGGCCCACCGGGGGCGTATCATCAGCCAATATCCCGAAATAGAAACAGAACAAATGCGCTGCCATCAAAGGAATGACATAATCGTATAGGCCTCCCACTTCAACGATGATCGGCGCGGTTAAAGACGCCATGACAATATAGGTGGCGGTTGTGGGCAAGCCCATGCCGATCA
>JAGHDR010000170.1 GCA_021159825.1 Deltaproteobacteria bacterium
AAAACAGATGATCTTTTGCCATGGCGTAATAAACTCTTGGCCCCGCCATGATCATGGCGCTGATAACGGACAGAAGGCAAAAGGTGATGGCGCCGGAAAAGGCTGTTTCAACGCCGCCGCCGAACAGGGCAAAGGCGGATTTTGCGCCCACTTCCATGACGCCTTTCATCTCCGAAACGGGCAGGGCATAGATGAAGACGATGTTCAACAGCAGGTATAGCACCATAACAAAAAGGGTGCCCCAGAACAGGGCGAAAGGTATGTTTTTTGCGGGGTTTTTAATTTCAGATCCCAAATAGGCGGCTGCATTCCATCCGCTGTAGGCAAACAAAACAAATATGAGTGAGCCGGCAAATCCGGTTGAAAAAATGGAATCAAGAGAGGTTTCCACAAAAAAATGCGTCATGGAGCCATTGCCCAGGGTCAGTCCGGCAACCACAAAAATGAGGATGATGGCGATCTTGAAGCCGGTCAGAAGATTCTGTACACGGCTGCCGAGAAGGAGACTGTAACCGTGAATTACTGAGAAGATTATGATGATGCCCACGGCAAGCAGGGTAATCGGTGAAATATTAAAAAAAGCGGATTCATAAAACGGAGTATGCGGGTTCCAAGCCGGACTGTCTGGAAAAATGCGAAAGAAATATGAAGCAAAGGCGATGGCTGCGGCGGCAATGGGCGCTGAAAATCCTACCACCAGGGATATCCAGCCGGAGAGAAAGCCCATGAGTTTGCCGAAGCTTTCGCGCAAAAAGACATATTCGCCGCCGGCTTGAGGAAACATGGCCCCCAGTTCTCCGTAGCAAAGTGCGCCGCACAGCGCCAGGATACCGCCCATGAACCAGCACAACAGCATGGCCTTGGGACTGCCGAGGGTTGCCATGATGAATCCCGACGTGGTGAATATCCCGGCGCCGATCATGTTGGCAACGACGAGCGTTACGGCAGATCCCATACCGAGGTTCCTTTTTAAATCTTTGTGAATGGGGTTCTTGGATTTCATATTTGCGCCTTGCTCGGTGCTTGGTTCGTAAAGTCCCGATTGTGTCGGGGCATCAGGGGTTTTAATCTTCAAAGGTTATTGGGCGCAGATTCTGAACCCACTGTCATGCCTTTGTCAAGTTGAAGTTGGGATGGATATTTATTCCCGAACACAAATGTATGGCGCGGTTTTGCGTTTTTAAAAAAACCATGGTATTTCAAAGATGATCGGATTGTGGTATGGATACGTGGGTGAATGGGGCGGCTCATTGGGTTTTCAGGTCCTTGGATCAGTGCGGGTTTTATTGAGAGAGGGAAATGATTATGAAGGGATTTGAACTGGTTGATCTGGAAGAAAACAGTACCATTGCGCTGCAAAAGCGGCGGGGAACCCGGGAGACGGATTCTTTTGGAACCCGGGAATTCAGGGAGGCGAATCGAATTATTCTGGACGTGACCTACATGCTGGATGCACCGGGACCGGGTTCAATTGCCGTGGAGAAGATTGAAGCGTTGATCCCGAAGGTGCTCAAGGCCCATGAAATGCTTCAAAAAGAAGAAGGTGATATTTTTGACCATGGCATTGCCATGACCGGTTGGCAAAACCTTCCCGTTGACATCACAAAAGAACACCTGGCGAGGATTCAATCCGTCGCAAGAGCGTTGAGCGCTGAGGTGGATGCCTTTGTTTCCCTCGGGATAGGCGGGTCCTACCTGGGGATTGAGGCCACCTTCCGGGCATTGACGCATACCTACTTCAATCAGTTGTCCAGTGCCGAAAGGGGCGGGGCCCCTGAAATTTATTTTCTGGGGCAGAACATGGATCCCGATTTTTTCAGGGACACCCTGGACATGCTGCGGGGCAAAAGGGTGGGGATCAATGTGATTTCCAAATCGGGAACCACCACCGAAACCGCCGTTGCATTCCGAATCATGCGAAAGATGATGGAAGAAAACTTCGGTGCCGATGCGGAACGGCTGATACTGGTGACCACGGACAGGGAAAAAGGGGCACTGAGGACGCTGGCCGGGGAGACGGGATACCAGACCTTTGTGGTGCCGGACGATGTGGGGGGTAGATTTTCGGTGATGACCGATGTGGGTCTGGTGGGTTTGGCCATGGCCCATATCGATATTGAGGAATTCGTGGCCGGTTTTCAAGCCATGCGGGAGATTTCTTCGGGAAATGAGTTCTGGAAGAACCCCGCGTTGGTCCATGCCGCTATGAGACACGTTGCCTGGTGCGCCGGGAAAAAGATCGAAGTGGTGGCTGCCAATTCCACGTCCCTTTATTGGGTTGCCAGATGGATGGAGCAGCTTTTTCCTGAAAGCGAAGGACACGAAGGGCATGGAATGTGGGTTTCGCCTTCGCTATATTCCGAAAAGTTGCATGCCAATGGCCAAATGGTCCAGCAGGGCGAGCGGAATATCATGGAAACATTCCTGGCGTTAAAGGAACATGACAATCGAATACCCATTCCCCAAACGGATAATAACCTGGATGGCCTGGATTTCCTGGTGAAACGTGGCATGGATATGAATCATGTGAACCGAATGGTGGTGGAAGGACCTGCCTATGCCCATTATCAGGGGGGCGTTCCCAACATGACCATTGAAATTCCCCGGCGGAACGCTTTCAATCTGGGGCAGTTGTATTACATGATGGAGAAGTCTGTTTCCATCAGTGGTTACTTGCTGGGGCACAACCCCTTTGTTCAGCCCGGTGTGGAAGCGTATAAGCGGGCCATGTTTGCCTTGATCGGCAAACCCGGGTTTGAGAAAGAGGCACAGGAAATGGAGAATCAACTAAAGGGAATGAAGCGTATCAGAGTATAGGGAGGTATTATGACACTGGATCGGCCATTGGTGCTGGCCACAAAAAACAACGGTAAAATCTCGGAATTTCGGGATCTTTTCAGGAATTTGGATATTGAAATCAAAACGCTGGATGACTTCGGGCCCATCCCGCCGGTCATTGAGGATGGCGCCACCTTTGAAGACAACGCCGTTAAAAAAGCCCAATTCACGGCAAGGGTGCTGGGGATACCCGCCATTGCCGATGATTCCGGCTTAACGGTTAAAGCGCTTCAGGGTGCTCCCGGCGTGTTTTCTTCACGCTACGCCGGGGAGAATGCGGATGATGAATCCAATAACCGCAAATTGCTGGCCGAAATGGAAGGCATTGAGAATAGGGCAGCGGCTTTTGTATGCGTGCTGGCCATCGCCGTGCCAAGGGGGCCGGCCCTGATTTATGAAGGAACCTGTGAAGGCATGATTACTGAGACGCCCAAGGGGGACCAGGGGTTTGGCTATGACCCGCTTTTTTACTATCCGCCGTTTCAAAAAACCTTTGCTCAGTTGACCGGGAAAGAAAAAAACAGCATCAGCCATCGGGGGAAAGCCATTGAGGAGTTGCACGGGGAATTGGATAAGGTGGTCATCTGGCTGAAACAACGCCTTAAAGAGGAGCCCTTTTAGAAAATTTGCAACCTTTTTCTTCACCCCGTCTCTCTATTGACAAAGCGAATATCGTACATACTTTAACGCACTAATGCACAACACACAGCCAAAAGGCACATAAGGAGGAGATATGCTGGAAATAACCGAAAAAGCAAGCGACATGATCAAAGACTTCCTGAAGGACAGGGAAGATATCCCGGCCATCCGGATCATGATGTCCCAAGGCGGGTGAAGCGGCCCGTCACTGGGAATGGCTCTGGATGAGCTAAAAGAAAATGATCAGGAATTTGATGACAGGGGTATCAAGTATGTTGTTGAAAGCTCCCTGTATGACCGGATAAAACCCATAAAAGTGGATTATGTAACCTCCGCCATGGGCGCCGGTTTCAATATTATGGGAAACATGCCGGTGCAACCCTCTTCATGCGGTTCTTCCTGCGGCAGCTGCTAATAGCGCCGGCGAAAAATAAACCATCCTCGGATTGATATGCGATTGCATGCTTCATGAAGAGGATGTTTTTTTTGACATCACTGAAAAGCGCCCAGCCGGCAGGCGTTAATTTTAATGCCCAAGGTTTCACAGGCGGAAGAAACAGCCATCTTTGTCAAGCCCGATTCTTTGGCAATTTCCCATGCCTTTTCGCAGGACAACCGGTTGTCTGTGAGCGCTTTTTGAATGCAGGTTTCCAATTCCTCTGAAACCGTTTCAGCCGGTTTTACAATCCGTTTATCCGGTTCATATCCAAAAAGCCCCAGTTGACATTTCTTAAGCCTCAGTTCAAGTAAATCCACCGTTTTTCCCACAATCCCCGGTGTCACACCCAATTCTGATGCAATATTAAACGCAACGGCACAGGGAACCCCTCCATCTGATGCCCGCTCTTTCAATGCGCTGATAATGCGCAGGTCGATTTCGCTGTCTGAGGGATGTTTATGTGCAAAATGCCCATTATCATCTTTTGTCATGTCTTCACCTCCTTGCTTTTTTATTTCTGAATACCACAGTCATGGCAGAAAAAGCAACGAAATGCCTCTTTACACCTATCTGGAATTGCGGTATCACTTTTCAAAAAGCCTGTTTGCAACATCCCCAGTCATAAAAGAACCGGGTCCACTTTACTATGTGAGCAGGCCAAAATAGGCGAAGGTGGGGTGCTGGCCGAATATTTATCAAAAGTTTGTAGGCCAATTTGTAAAAAGCGATAAGATTCAACGAGTTGAATGCTCGTCAAGAATTTCTATTGTCGGATGCGATGCTGTACGAGTTCCAAGAATATGGGATATGGAGAGCATATGAATATAGCACAGGCATTAGATAGCCTAACGATAAAAGGCTTCAAGTCGATTCGAGCGCTGGAAGATTTTAAGCTTACAAACTTGAACGTTCTCATTGGCGGAAACGGCGCGGGGAAAAGCAACTTTATCGACTTTTTTCGTATGTTACGGGCCATGATGGAATTGCCCTTGCCGGGGCTTACCAGCGCAAATTTGAAGGCCTATATCGCCGATGGCGGCGGCAGTGACGATTTTCTTTTTAACGGTCCAAAGATAACCGAACAGATTGAAGTAGAAACAAGGTTCGGACCAAACGGTTACCGTTTTAAGCTTTCTCCTACAGTAGATGAAACATTTATTATCAATGATGAGGCAAGATACTATGAGGGCGACGCCGGCGGGTGGTGGGAATTGGGAAGCGGTAACCTAACGCCTGAATTGCTTAGAGATAAGGATGGAAGAGGCGCTGCTGGAGGCCTTAGCGTTGCTTCCTATGTTTATAAGGCTATCTCTTCTTGGAAAATCTACCATTTTCATGACACCAGCAAAGTTGCACCCATGCGTCGTTTTGAGACGATTGACGATAGCGATTATTTGCGATTTGATGCGGCTAATATCGCTCCGTTCCTGCTTGACTTGAAGAATAGTGCGAAAAGCGCTTATAACCAAATCGTGGATACAATTCGTTTGGTTGCCCCGTTTTTCAACAATTTTATCCTGAAGCCCAACAAAAATGAAAAGGTCCGCCTCCGCTGGAAACAGAAAGGTTCCGATTATCCGCTCAAACCGCGCCACCTCTCCGATGGCACGCTTCGATTCATCTGTTTGACAACAGCTTTACTGCAACCTGATCCGCCATCCGCCATCATTATCGATGAGCCGGAATTGGGGTTACACCCCTATGCCATCGAAATTTTGGCTGAGCTGATTGAGGCCACAGCCCGGAAAACACAGCTTATCGTATCAACACAGTCTCCCGCTCTTGTCGATTATTTTGAACCGAAAGATATTATAATTGTTAATCGAAAGAAAGGGGCATCGGTTTTTCAACGGTTGAATAAAGACGAACTTTCTATCTGGCTTAAAGATTATTCACTGGGAGACCTCTGGCGAAAAAATATTATTGCCGGAGGACCTGATTATGAATAGCGTGGATGTCTATATCGTCGTGGAAGGGCCGACGGAACAGACTTTCGTGCGTGATGTTCCGGCGCCGCAGATGGGACATGGGGGGATATATCTGCATCCGGTATTAATAGGCAAACCAGGTCATAAGGGGGGCGACGTTCGTTTCGTTAGGGCTAAGAACGACATCGGCAATTTTCTCAGACAACGCAGCGATACCTATATCTCCACGATGTTCGATTATTTCAGGATTGATTCTAAGTGGCCGGGAAGAGCAAAAGTTCGGCGGCAAATACAAAACGGGGCTAGTCTTACAGCCATCCGAAAAGCCAAGATACTCGAGACCGAAACGCATAATGAGATCGTAAGATCCTTTCCCGGATATGGTTCGGAAAATCGCTTTATTCCATATATCGAAATGCATGAATTCGAAGCGCTACTTTTCAGCGACGCTGATATCCTGGCCGAAAAAACAGGAATAGATGTAGCGCAGATCCGAATAATAATTGAAGGGTTTGATAACCCGGAAGAAATAAATGATGACCCGGTGAAAACACCATCCAAACGGCTTGGGACCTTAAAGCGTGGCTACCGAAAG
>JAGHDR010000091.1 GCA_021159825.1 Deltaproteobacteria bacterium
GGGCTGGTGCGGCTGGAAGGAAAAGAGTATGTTGTCAAGGATGGTGATATTATTAACTATCGGTTTAATGTATAGTAAATATTCGGTCAGCACCCCATCTTCGCCTATTTTGGCCTGCTCACATAGCATTAGTATGCTACGCAGTCCCAAATAGACGAATATGAGGCACTGACCAAACATTTACGTTATAAGCCGAATATTCACAATGTATAGAGGTAATCCATGGACAAAATAAAGGTAGGTATTATCGGAGCAGGGGGATACGGTGGGTGCGGGGCCGTGGAACTCTTAAGCACCCATCCCAACGTGGAACTCCGGGCACTCATTGACAAACAGGATGTGGGGAAACCCATGAGTGATCTTTACCCCCATCTCACCGGGTTTTGCGACATAATGATTGTGGATCCGGACGATTCAGACTGTCCGGACGATTTTGATGTGGTTTTTTTTGCCACGCCGGACGGCGTGGGTCAACAGGGTGCTGCCCACTGGTTGAAGAAAGGCATTAAAGTCATTGATTACAGCGGCGATTTTCGCTTTAATGACCCTGACGTTTATAGGGGATATGCCGAAAGGATCGGGCGGAACAAAGCGCACACATCCCCGGAACTCCTGACACAATCGGTTTATGGTCTCGCGGAACTCCATCGAAAAGAGATTGCCGGATCCAACCTGGTGGGCAATCCCGGTTGTTTTGCGGTAAGTTGTATCCTGGGGTTAACACCTGCTATGAAATCGGGGCTCATTGATCCGGGGACCATCATCTGCGATGCGAAAACCGGTGTTTCCGGCGCGGGAAAGGCGCCAAGCGCCACATTTCACTATCCAGCGCGATATGATGCCATGAACGCCTATCGAATATCCGGGCACCAGCATGTTTACGAGATTGAACGGGAACTGGGCCTGGTGGCTGGAGAGGATGTTCTGATCACTTTTACGCCGCATGTGGTTCCCCTGTGCCGGGGCATATTGACGACCATATACGCGCAACTGAGTGAGGGGCAAACCATCGAAACAGTGGAAACAGCCTATCGCTCTTTTTATCGTGATGAAGCGTTCGTAAGGATTTTCGGCCCTGAAAAAGTGCAGCTAAGCACCCATGTTCGCGGCAGCAACTTCTGCAACCTCTCTCTGAATGTCGATGAACGGACCGGTAAATTGATCGTGGTAAGCCTGATTGACAACCTGGTAAAAGGGCAGGCGGGGAGTGCGGTTCAAAACATGAACATCATGTTCGGCATGGATGAGACGGAAGGGCTTTTGCACCCCGGTATTTATCCTTAACCAAAAAAAACGCCCCCGTTCGGGGGCGTCAAAGGTTTTTTATTCAGGGTTTGGATGGAAACTATGGAAGCTTGTTAATCCAGTCTCCACCCTTGAACCATTTTTCCTGCGATTCTTTCAAATCCCCGCTCCCTGCCATGGCGCCCAGGAAGTTCTCAAGCCAGTTGGCCGGCAGGTGTCATGCTTCTGAATGGCAATGCCGATGGGTTCATAGGTAAAGGGCGGTACAACCGAAATCAGATTATGGTCGGGGTTCCGGATGACGGAGAGCAGGCAAATGGGGTAATCCGCGATCATGTTCACTGTGAATGCAACAGAATCATTTAAGATTTTCCAACTATCACAATCTTTTCCGGTGGAATTTTTACTTTTATACTGTCTCCTTTATTATATCCTTTTTTGCTTGCAGTATGAATGATGAGGGGAAAGCTGATATCCATCGCTACTTCGGTGAAATATAGCTTCAACAAACTACTTTTAATCTCTCCTGAAAAGACATTCTGTCCTTTAGCTTTTTCATTTTCAACAATCGCTATATTCTCGGGCCTGATCGCTACGACCACATTTCCCTTGAACGGATTCTCCTTTACAAGAGTTGTTTGGCCTATCCGAATCGTGGAACCGTCGGATACGGCATCAAATATATTCTGTGATTTCACAAACCTTGCTACAAATTCATTTTTTGGCGCTTCCATGACCTCTTTCAGGGTCCCGGTTTGGATTATCGTACCATCATTCATAATAACAATCCTGTCCGCGACATCGGAGGCCTCCTCGAAATTGTGACATACATGGATAAAGGTACCATTCACATCCCTTTGTACCCGCCTGAGTTCTCTTGCCATCTCCGTCCTCAGGTTTTCATCCAGAGCGCTTAAGGGTTCATCTAAAAGAAGAAGCCTTGGTTCCGTAACCAGTGCCCGGCCCAATGCAACCCTCTGCTTTTCACCACCGCTTAAATTGAGTGGCATTCGATGTTGGATGCATTCGATTTTTAGCCGGGAAATCATGTCTGAAACGATACTGTTTACCTGCTCAGACGGCATTTTCCTTGCCTCCAATCCATAGGCAATATTCCTTTTTACCGTCAAATTTGGGAAAAGGGCATAATCCTGAGGGACATAACCGATATTTCGTTCCTCCGGATAAAGAGGGGTTATATCCTCTCCATCAACCAGTATGCTACCTTTATCCGGTTTGTAAATACCGGTTATGTATTCGACCAAAACAGTCTTTCCTGCTCCGGTGGGACCGAGAATGGCCAGGTATTCACCCTTGTTCACCTTTAAATTGATATCATGA
>JAGHDR010000204.1 GCA_021159825.1 Deltaproteobacteria bacterium
GGTGGCGTTGTAGGCCCGCTCTCGATAACTTAAAAATTGCATTAGGGCAATGGATGCCAATATGCCGATCATTAGCATTACAACGATTAATTCAATAAGGGTAAATCCTTTGGCGCATTTTATTGTCACCGCAAAATCCTTTTATGGAATTATATATAGAAAAGCGCTTCGATCAAGGGCATGCAATTATTACGCCACATAAGCTACAAAAGATCCATAAAATCAGTATTTGGTTCCATTTCAACAGGTTAAATCCAACTACCCTTATCACCCCTTTTAAATTATCCGGTCTTTTGCCCCTTGTCTTTTGGCTTTCTGACATAATTTGTAGAATCCATTACAATTTTTGTAAAGTTTGCGCCACAAAACTTAAAAAAAGCGCCACCGATTACCCCCAATCAATTTACTTTCAATTGCGATCCAAACACTACATGGAGAAAAGGTTGCAAAGGTCTCAAAGCACAGCTCCGCCTTTCTAATTACATACCATTGGAAAATTTACTTGGTGATTTTATTTATTTAATCTCAATGGGTTATGGGCTGAAAAGCAGACTTTTTGTCAGTTTATTTCAGAGGCTCTTTCCTTTTTGGCTTCCCAAATCAAAACCCGTGGTTTTTCTCTCAGTTTCGGCGAGAATTCAGCGAATTCTTCCTGGGTTAGCACGAGTGAGCGGATTTTTCTCTTAATATATCGTTCAGTTTTCCGACTCAAATCGTTCAGATGATACGGGTCGATGTTGCCCACCAGTAGCAGATCGACAATTCCGGTGTCTTTTCCTTCAGCATAATCGTCGATCAAATACGCCGTTTCCAGATCCCCCAGACGCGTAACGATGCTGTCGATGACTTGATCGATTCCCATGGATTTGGTGACCATGGATTTGAGCTCCGGGAAGAGGGGATGCTGCTCGTTTGCCATGTAAAAGACATTGCGCCCGTTCTTTTCAGAGTTGAGCAGACCGGTTTTGGTAAGCTGATTGAGTTCTTCTCGAACGGAATTGGTGGAAACCTGGAATTCCTTGGCCAGCGCTCGAAGGTATGATTGTGTCCCGGGGTTGAAGAAAAAGCGAGTTAGAAGCTTTATCCTGACTTTTGAGGCAATGAGGCCTGAAAATAGGCTGTCCAATGGCTTCTCCATTATGAGTAGTAAAATTACTCATAACAGATCTGAAAAGATTGTCAAGATTTTTTTGGAAGTGTCGCAATTTGTGGGTTGTTGCTCATATGAAGGACCAACTCTTGGCGACGATGATATCATGTTGTTATTCAAGTAAGCGCTTTCTTTATCCCTTAATTGGTGGTACGTGTAGAAATACAATTAGGAAGTGCGCAATGGGGAAACTTGTGGATATCTTTCCGAGCGCCTACTTGTGAAAGTTATTTCGTCCACGTTCCTAAGGCTTGAGGACTTTCCTGAGTTCGGAAGAATCATATCGGAATTCCCGGAACTTCCCTACCGGGAGATGATGATATCGCCGTACCGTTTTTTTAAAATCAAAGGCGATATTGTTTGGATAGTTGTGGTATGGCATGGCGCATAGCTTCCAAAACAACCAAGACATTAAACGCTAACAAAAAAATTTGAAAGGAGTATCCCATGAAAATCATCGGCATTTCCTGTAGTCCTCGAAAAGGAAAAACAACCCGAACCTCCCTGGATAACTGTATTCGCGCGATTACTGAAAATTTTCCTGAAATTCAAACGGAGATCATCGACCTGGCGGGAATGGACCTGAGAGGCTGCATTGCATGCGGCCACTGCATGAAAGACCTCGAATGTAGCCAGAAAGATGATTTTAACGACCTCATCCCCATCCTCAAAGACCCCGGTCTGGGGGGACTGATAATTGCAACACCCGTCTATCTGGGCACCATGAGTTCACAGTGCAAAGCGTTTTTGGACCGCACCGTCATGTTCAGGCGCAATGGGTTCCTGTTCAGGGACATTGTGGGCGGCGTCATGGCCGTGGGGGGGGTTCGAAACGGCGGCCAGGAGATTTCCATTCAGCATGTCCAATCGGCCATGCTGGTTCACGACATGATCCTGGTGGGCGACGGAAAACCGGGGGCCCATTTTGGCGGCACCATGTGGAGCGGACATCCGGACGGTATCGAAAAGGATGATCCGGGCCTCAAAACCGTTGAAAGCCTGGGGAAAAGGGTCGCACAGGTGGCACTTAAAATCCATGGCTGATTCCAGCATCCCCCTCATTGAAAGGGCGAAAAAACATCGCGAGCGCACGGCCATCGCCACACTGACTGGTGATTTCACATACGACCAACTTCTGGAAGTCTCGTGGCGGGTGGCCTCGGGACTTTTGGCGGGACAAAAAGACCTGGGAGGCCAACGGGTGGCCTTTTTGACGCTCAGAGATTTTGATTACCCGGCGATCCAGTGGGGAATCTGGCGTGCCGGGGGCATCGCAGTGCCCCTGTGTGAAGTGCACCCGCCCGCCGAATTGAATTATACGATTTCAGATTCCGGTGCATCCATTGTGGTGAGCCATCCGGATTTTGCTGAAACCCTGACCCCCATTGCTCAGAATCGCAACGTTCGTTTTTTGTCAACGGAACAGCTCCTGGGGGCCGACCGCCGAACGCTTCCCCGTGTGGGTCCTGAAAGACCGGCCATGATTCTCTATACCAGCGGGACCACGGGAAAGCCCAAAGGCGTCGTCCTGACCCACGCGAACCTGGAGGCTCAAATCACCACCCTGATCAAAGCCTGGGAATGGCGCCGGGAGGATCGAATTCTTCATGTGCTGCCCCTGCATCACTCCCACGGCATCATCAATGTTCTGTGCTGCGCCCTGTGGGCCGGAGCGGTATGTGATATGCTTCCCCGTTTTGACGCCCTCGGGGTATGGCAAAAGCTGGTGGATGGAAATGCCACCCTGTTCATGGCCGTGCCTACCATCTATTTTAAATTAAGCGAAACTTGGGAAAAATCGACCCCCGAACAGCAGCAGGTCATGAGCCGGGCCTGCCGCCGCCTCCGGCTCATGGTGTCCGGATCGGCAGCCCTTCCGGTCACAGCCTTTCACCGGTGGAGATCCATCACCGAACATACGTTGCTGGAGCGCTACGGCATGACGGAAATCGGCATGGCCCTTTCCAACCCACTGCATGGAAAACGAAGGCCGGGACATGTGGGCACTCCGCTCCCCGGAGTGGCAGTCAGACTGGTGGATGAAAAGGGTACTCCGGCAACACCGGGCGCCTCCGGTGAAATAGAGGTCAGCGGGCCGACGGTCTTCAAGGAATACTGGGAGCGATCAACGGAAACGAAAGCCGCTTTCAGAGGCCGCTGGTTTCGAACCGGCGACGTGGCCGTTCTTGAAGACGGCAGTTACCGCATTCTGGGTCGGAAAAGTACGGATATTATCAAAACCGGCGGCTACAAGGTTTCGGCACTGGAGATTGAGGAAATGCTCAGGACCCATCGCCGGGTGGCGGAAGTCGCCGTGGTGGGGAAGGAGGATCTCGAATGGGGGGAAAGGGTGTGTGCGGCCATTGTACTTGAAGAAGATGCCGCGCTCTCTCGGCAGGAACTGCGGAAATGGGGGAAAGAAAGGCTGGCGCCTTACAAAGCACCCTCAAGCGTTGTGTTTGTCAAGAGCCTGCCCCGAAATTCCATGGGAAAGGTCATCAAACCAATAGTGAAAAAGCTTTTCGGATCTTAGCGTTCTGATGTTTCAACATTATTTGAGGAGGGTTACACCCATGTCTTTAGATATCAACAATGCCCTGAAAGATAAATGTCTGGGATTTATCGGCGCGGGGAACATGGCGGAAGCCATGATTCGCGGTATCATTCAAAACCAGGTGGTATTGCCGGACCGGATCCTGGCATCGGATATATCCAATGAACGAAGGAAACACGTATCCAAAACCTTTGATATTCAAACTTTAGAGGAAAATCCCTTCCTGGTGGATCAATCCAATGTGATCTTTCTGGCGGTCAAACCCCAGGCAATCCCCCGGGTGCTGGAGGATATCGGCACAAACATGGGGCCTGAAAAACTACTGATTTCCATTGTGGCGGGCGTTCCCATTCAAACGCTTTCGGCCGGTTTGCCCAAGGGCCCCCGCATTGTACGCACCATGCCCAACACACCGGTAACGGTCATGGAAGGGGCCATGGCCATTGCTTCCGACAGTCCGGCGCGTCCGGAAGATCTGAAAACCGTGGAAACCCTTTTTCAGACCATTGGCCGCACCGTACGGGTTGAAGAAAAACTGATTGATGCGGTTACGGGACTCTCCGGTTCCGGGCCTGCCTATGTGTTCATGATGCTGGAGGCCCTGGCGGACGGGGGCGTCAAAATGGGCTTGCCCCGGGATGTGGCGGAAACCCTTGCGGCACAGACGTTGATGGGTTCAGCCAAACTGTTTTTGGAAACCCGCACCAACCCCGGCGAGCTCAAGTGCCGGGTCACTTCCCCCGGCGGCACCACCATCGCAGGCATCCATGAACTGGAAAAGGGCGGTATTCGCGCGTCCCTCATGAACGCGGTCGAATCCGCCACAAAACGGTCCATGGAACTGGGCAAGGGTTAGTCTTGGCATCCGCAGGGCCGCCGGAGGACAGTCCTTCTCCCCCGGCAGCCTTTGCTGAAATCCCTGTTTCGATAAATAACCTTTATCCACGCACAAATTCCCAGGCTTTGTCCATGTCAGCCACATCAAAATATTTTTCAACCAGTTCCTTCTTTGCGCTTCCCATAAGCTTATGGAAAAAGCGGCTCGGCTTTGGGTGTCAGCGTGTATGCGATTGTTATCCAATTTCTTGAATCGACAGTTTCTTGCATATTTTCCGTATTAATTTATTAGGAATTTCTATATGTCTTGGTACTGCCTCTGCATGTCCAGTAAGTGGATTCATCCACAATGAATGAGAACTTCCTTCACGTTTTAGATAGCAACCGCCTTCGTCTTAAATGTTTTATTAAAGCATTCCTTTTCATCCAACAGCAACCATTTCCGAAATCGCATCATTGGGAATTCCCCGTAAGGAATCTTGCCGCTGGTCGTCCAAAATTAGCTCAATTGCTTCAGATAAACTTTTTAAACATTTTTCTTTTGATTTACCTTGACCATTTGCCCCAGGTATTTCTGCACAATATGCAATATACCATTCTTCATCTCTTTCGATAATGGCTGTAAATTCATTATGCATGATAATTCTCCTATATTACAATTTTTTATTGGTCAGTAGATAACGCCGACATAACCCGCCGGGAACTAAAGAAGCAGCCGCTAAAGGCACGTTTAACTCAAACCTAGCTATTGAAATTGGCCGCACCGAGTTCCCGGTCGGAGTTCATGAAATTGTTCGCTTCAAGCTTTTGATATTACAATGCAATAAAAAAGTTCTTGAAATTTTGAAAATAAGACGTATGCTTATTGTAATGATGATGTCAATACATATAGTCTCATAAGTAGGAGAAAGCGATGGCAAAAACAGCAATAATTCAAACC
>JAGHDR010000284.1 GCA_021159825.1 Deltaproteobacteria bacterium
CCTGAATACACTCGCTGGCTCAAAGAAATAAAAGATAAAATTTCCCGAGCACAGATACGGGCGGCACTTGCGGCCAGTCGTGAGTTGATTCTTTTTTACTGGGAACTTGGTGAATCAATTTCCAGTAAATTGAAAGAGAATACCTGGGGTAACAAGGTAATTGATCAGCTCTCAAAAGACCTTGCGTTGGAGTTTCCCGGCATCCAGGGGTTTTCACGGCGCAATCTCTACTATATAAAGAAATTTTATGAGTATTTTTCGGGGGTTGATGTAATTGTGCCCCGAGTCGGGGCACAATTGGAAAATGAAATAGTGCCTCCATCCGGGGCACAAACGATTCCGGCAATTATCTCCCATATCGGGGGGCAATTGCCGTGGAGCCATATCAAGATCGTTCTGGATAAAATCAAAAGCCATAAAGAAGCCCTCTTTTACATTAATGAAACCATAGAAAACGGCTGGAGTCGTGATGTTTTTGCGTTGCAAATAAAGTCCGGTTTGTATGCCCGGCAAGGAAAAGGGATTACTAATTTCAAGCACACATTGCCACCTCCACAGTCTGATCTGGCACAACAAACCATTAAAGATCCGTACAGCTTTGATTTTCTGACAATGACAAAACCGTACAATGAGCGGGATATTGAGAACCAACTGACAACGCACATCACGAAATTCTTACTTGAACTTGGGAAAGGATTTGCCTTCATCGGCAGGCAATACCATCTTGAAGTCGGCGACAGTGACTACTATCTGGATCTACTGTTTTATCATGTAACGCTGAAATGCTATGTCGTTGTAGAGCTTAAAAATACAAAGTTCATCCCAGAATATGCAGGAAAGCTCAATTTTTATCTTTCCGCTGTGGACAGCCTTCTGAAATCTGAATCTGATAACCCTACAATCGGGATTTTGCTTTGTCGTGACAAAAATAGCATTGAGGCAGAGTTTGCCCTAAGGGACATAAACAACCCGATGGGAGTTAGTGAATTTACATTAACTGAGACCCTGCCAGATGATTTGAAGGGTTCACTACCAACTGTCGAAGAGATTGAATTAGATATTCAATATTTGGGAGAAGTTGAATGAATAAAACGTTTAAACATTATGTACTGGGATGAAAAACAATCAACCGATAGCCATTATCGGCATGGGCGGGGTTTTCCCCGATGCGCCGAATCCGAAAAAACTCTGGGAAAACATTTTAAAAAGGCTGGATTCCTCCCGTGAAGTACCGCCCGGGCGCTGGGCCATCCCTCCAAACAAGGCTTATGATCCGAAGCCCGGTGTTATCGACAGGGTTTACACGACGCGTGGTTGCTTTATCGACGAAACCGGGATCGATGTGGATCTTACGGGTCTCGATATAACACGGGGTTTCCTGAATCGTCTGGACCCTCTTTTTCATCTTCTTCTCATGGCGGGGAGCCAGGCTTTTGATGATGCGGGCATCCAAGGAATGGACCACCGTAAGACCGGGGTGATTCTGGGAAACCTGGTGCTTCCCACCGATTCAACATCTGCCATTTCCGAAGAAATACTCTTTCGTACCTTTGAAGAAAAGCTTTTTCACGGAAATCAAGATCGCCGTTACCGTAAAACCGATCCCCTGAACGCGTATGGGGCGGGGTTGCCGGCGGGCATCCTTTCAAAGGCCCTGGGGCTCGGGGGCGACAGCTTTACGCTGGATGCGGCGTGCGCCTCTTCTTTGTACGCCATGAAACTGGCCGTGGACGAACTTTCCGCCGGAAGGGCCCATACCATGCTTTGCGGCGGTGTTTCCCGGCCCAGTTGCCTTTATACCCAGATGGGTTTTTCCCAACTGAGAGCCATGTCCCCAAGCGGGCGGAGCGCGCCCTTTGACGCTTCCAGCGACGGCCTGGTGGTGGGAGAGGGCGCGGGGATTTTTGTACTGAAGCGCCTTTCAGACGCTCTGGTTGAGAACCGCAACATCTATGCCGTCATACGCGGCATAGGCCTTTCAAACGACATGGGCGGCAGATTGCTGGCCCCCACCTCCGAAGGGCAGCTCAGGGCCATGCGGACCGCCTATGAGGAAGCGGGCTGGCATCCCCATGATATTGACCTTATTGAATGGCACGCCACCGGGACCCCCGTGGGCGATGCGGTTGAATTTGAAAGTCTGAAAAGGCTTTGGGAAGGGGCCGACAAGGAACAGTCGTGCGTATTGGGTTCAGTGAAGTCAAACATCGGTCATTTGCTCACGGCGGCAGGCGCCGCAGCATGCATGAAGACCATTTTTGCCCTTCGGGAAAAAACGCTTCCGCCATCGGCCAATTTCAATAAGGCGCAGGAATCCTTTGAAATAGAAAAAACGCCTTTTACAATCCTCAAAACCGCTGAGCCCTGGAACAGACGGAATCAAAATACCACCCGGAAGGCTGCGGTGAGTGCTTTCGGGTTCGGCGGGATCAATGCGCATGTTCTGTTGGAAGAGTGGACGGGCATGACGGAAGATTCTGTTTCAACGCTTGACCGGGATATCAAGTCCGACCCGCCGGATGTAGCGGTCGTTGGCATGAACGCCCATTTCGGGAAATGGGATTCACTGGAATCTTTCAAGACGTGCGTTTTAAAGGGGACAGCGCCGGAACCGGGATTCCGGGAAAATTCCTGGGACGTTTATGAGAGTCAATGGTTTAAAAAGAGTGAATCGCCCGGCATGAGGTCTGCGGGGTTTTTTATTAATGAGATCGAAACGCCGGCGGGCCTTTTCCGGATCCCTCCGAAAGAACTCCATGAAATGCTTCCCCAGCAACTTCTCATGCTTAAGACGGCAGTTGGCGCATGGGACAACGCAAGACTTGGAACCCGAAAAAATACCCGTGCCGGCACGTTCATCGGAATCGGGCTTGATCCCAACACCACAAATTATCATGTCAGATGGCTCATTGAACAAAACGGTGCCACGTGGGCGCAAAAGCTGAACATTGATATTTCCGAAACGGATCATGAAAAATGGGTTTCAGCCCTTCGCGATGCCGCGGGTCCGGGTCTCACGGCCAACCGTACCATGGGAGGGTTGGGCAGTGTGATTGCC
>JAGHDR010000162.1 GCA_021159825.1 Deltaproteobacteria bacterium
ACTTAAGATGATTGAAACGGCGGAAGCGTTTTTGCAAGACAAAGGGTTAAGGACACTTCGGGTGAGGCATCACGGTGCCGTGGCCCGTATTGAGGTGGGCGCTTCGGAACGTGAACTGATTTTAAATGATGCAATTCGTAGGGATATTATCAAGGAATTTCGTCACATGGGATTTGACCATATCGCTTTGGACCTGGAAGCGTTTGCGTCCGGAAAAATGAATCGGAGCATAAATCTAACGCGGCAGAGCCGCAGTTGTTAGTTGTCAGTTATCAGTTGTCAGCACTGGAGGTTATTTTGAAATTTGAGGATTTGGAAGTATGGAAGAGGTCTTCACGATTATGCGCAGATTTGTACAAACACTTTCAAAATATTATGGGGATGCTTTTACTGATAACTGACAACTGGCAACTGACAACTGACAACTGATACCATATAACAACTTTCTTGTTTTTTGCGACAGAAAACCAGGTGGTAAGGTACTATAGCTGAAACTGTTCATACTTATTCCGGGGCGGTGAAACGATGATTCTGGGACTTGATGTAGGCGGAACTCAGACAGATACGGTGCTCATAGACGGGGATCGAATCCTGAAGGCAACGAAAATCCCCACCGGGGACAACCTCCTGTTAACCCTTCGAACCGCCCTGGATGGCATTTTGAGTGGTGTTGAACCGGAACAGATTGAACGGATGGCTTTTTCAACGACCCTGGCAACCAATGCCATTGTTGAAGATCGCCTGGGGCGAACCGGCATGATTATCTCCGCGGGCCCCGGCATTGACCCGGCCTGTTTTTCCGTTGGCCCTTCATTTCATGTGGTCGAAGGATGTCTGGACCACCAGGGATTCGAGGCTGTCCCCCTGGACAAGTCATCCGTCATGGAAGCGGCCGAAAAAATTCAGGAAGAGGGTATTAATACCATAGGGGTCGTTGGAAAGTTTTCAGTTCGAAATGCGGCTCACGAGCTTCAGATTTCTGACTGGGTCAAAGGTTTGTTCTCACATGTGGCTATGGGGCACTCGGTTTCCGGCGGCCTCAATTTTCCCCGTCGCATTTTTACCACCTATCTGAATGCCTCTCTTCACGAACTCCACACAGCCTTTTCCGGCGCACTTACGCACATTCTGGATGAAAAGAACCTGCATGGGCCACGCTACCTTTTGAAACCGGACGGCGGCACCATTGATCTCATGAGAAGCGCCGGTTCACCGGCACGAACGGCACAATCGGGACCTGCCGCCAGTGTCATGGGGGCCCTGGCCCTGGATGGATGCAGAGGGGCAACCCTGGTGCTGGACGTGGGCGGAACCACCACGGACATGTCTGTTGTTTTAGACGGCATGCCTCGTCTCAATCCCCACGGGGTTAAACTGGGCCTTTATAAAACATTGATCCGGTCCATCATCACCCATTCCCTGGGAACGGGCGGAGACAGTGTGGTTCAGGTGAAAACCAATGGCAAAATGACCGTGGGGCCTTTGCGAAAGGGTCCCCCGGTTGCATTCGGGGGCGCCGTGGCAACTCCGACGGACGCGTTGGTGACTCTCGGGCTTTTAGCGCTGGGAAACAAAGTTGCGGCAAAGGCCGCCATGGAAGAGTTGGGCAGCGCTCTGGGCTGCAACGCCGAAGCCGCCGCGGAACGTGTGTTGCAACAAATGGCCGAAACCATTGCCCAATCGGCCAGGGCCTTCGTATATGACATTAACGCTCAGCCGGTTTACACCATTCACCAGGTTTTAAACGAGGAAAAAATTGTGCCCGCATCCGTCCTCATCGTGGGCGGACCCGCCCCCCACATAGCCCCCTATGTGGAAAAGGCGCTGGGGTTGCCCTGTCGCGTACCGCCCCATTATGATGTGGCCAACGCCGTGGGGGCCGCGGTTGCCAGGGTCACGGCACAGGTAACCCTTCAGGCCGATACGGAACGGGGCACGGTGATCATTCCCGAGGCCGGGGAGGAGCACAAAACCGATCGCCGCTTTGACATGGACCAGGCCATCGCCATGGCCCGGAAAACCCTTTGCCGGCAGGCCATGACGATCGGGGCGGAAGACAATTCACTGGAAACCGTCATCACGGAAAAGCAGGTCTTTAACATGATGCGCGGCTACAGGACGGTGGGTCGGAACATTCGCCTTAAAATGAGCATTACGCCGGGACTCATTCCCCAATGGAAAAGGAGCCTTTGACCCATGATAAGCGCACCACGCAAAACCGGATTGGTCTTTTTCCCCGCATTTGACTGGGCCATCAGTCCCGAACATCCTGAACGTGAGGAACGGCTTCTCTATACGCAGGATCAGGTCATGGAGGAAGGCTTGCTGGATATTCCGGGGATTGTAGAATACCGTGTACGCCCCGCGGCATATGAAGACATTCAACGGGCCCATTTCTGTGTTCCCGACGAAGCTGCCGTCACCACAAAGAGCCATCTGATATCCGCCGGCGGCTGCCTTGTGGCGGCGGATGCGGTTTTAAAGGGAGAGGTGGAGAGCGCTTTCGCCCTGGTTCGGCCGCCGGGACACCATGCCATGCGCGTGGTCCATGGCAATCGCGGCTTCTGCAATATCAATATTGAAGCGGTCATGATTGAATATATCAGGACCCATTACGGCATTCGGAAAGTGGCCATTGTGGATACCGACTGCCATCATGGTGACGGGACCCAGGATATTTACTGGCACGATCCCAACACGCTGTTTATTTCCATTCATCAGGACGGCCGCACCCTCTACCCGGGAAGCGGTTTCCCCAATGAGTCCGGCGGACCCAATGCTCAGGGGAAAACCGTCAATATTCCGCTGCCCCCCCAAACGGGCGAAAAGGGTTTCCTTTATGCCCTGGATGAACTGGTCATGCCGCTTTTAGAAGAATTTGGTCCCGAAATCGTGATTAATTCAGCCGGCCAGGATAACCACTTCAATGATCCCATCACCAATATGAACTTTTCAGCCCGTGGATATGCCGTCCTGAATAAACGCTTAAAGCCGGACATCGCCGTGCTTGAAGGCGGATACGCCATTGAAAACGCTCTGCCCTATGTGAATGTGGGCATTATCATGGCCATGGCCGGGTTGGACACCTCTTTTGTCAAGGAACCCAATTATGAAAAAGACTATCGCCCGCAATCCCGGGATGTGACCCTGAACATTGAACAGCTGGTTGAAACACTGAAGGACCTGTTTTTGTGGGGGGGGCTCAAGAAAAAGCCATATGATGAAGGTCAAATACTGGAGCGAAAACGAGATATCTTTTATGATACGGACGGTATTCAGGAAAGACAGAATGAAAAAATAAGATGCTGTTCCCATTGTGCCGGCGCTTTTTCCATTTCATCCACCGCCAGTACCGGTCAGCACATTATGGGTGTCCACATCCCCATGGAGGCCTGTCCCGCATGCCGTAAAACCGCTCTGAACTGGTTCCAGACGGGCCGGAAAGGGGCTTTCAAGCACGTGTACCTGCAGGACCGGGACCGGGGTGTGTATGATGTGGTCTGATCCACGAAAGCAATCATAATAATAAGGAGCAACGTAAAAAAATGCGAGAGGACATGTTTTTAAAAAAGGAAGATTTCAAAAATCTATCAGACATTCTTGACCAATGGACCCAAGATGAAATGAACATGAAGGATGCCTTTCTGAGGTTGGCCGACCGGTTTTCGGAAAAGAGCCGGGCGGTTCTATCCGTCGTTCCCAGGCCTGGTATCAGCTACTCTCTCAGGGCCAGGGTGAAAGCCGAAGACGAAGAGGGGACCTTGATTACGATGATCGACATTGTGGATGATGATCCCGACAACCGGTGGTTGTCCGTATGCTTTTACGGTGATTGTGTGACGGATCCCGAGGAGGAAGGTGATCTGGTGCCGGGGGGATTGCTGGGGGAAGACGGCTACTGTTTCGACCTTTATGAGAACAACCAAGGTGCCATCTCATATCTGGAACAACGAGTTGATGAGGCTTATGAGAATACGTTGAAAAATCAGAGGTAATCGTTCTCAGGGTGCCTTTTATTCCTCCCCTTTCTCCTCATCAAGGGCGGGTTCATTCTGGTACGCCTTTTTCATGAGGTCATTGATAAATGATTCCATATCGATGAGAGCTTCACGGTTAATAATAAAATCTTCCTTGCCGACGCGGTCTTTCACCAGCCTTAGCCCGTATTCCAGTCGTTTGGCCAGTTGAAATGTGAGGTTTCTCACCTTCTGGCCGGAGTCAATGGCCTGGTGGATAATTTCATCTATGGCGCTGTCGTCAAACAAAATTTTTACACTGAGGTTTTCCCTCAGGACGTCCGTCTCGGCCTGGACCTGTTCGTACATGGCGCTGAGGTTTTCAATGGCTGCATCCACATCCGTGACATGCCGCAAATAGAGCCTCGCAATCAGATCCAGCCTTCGATCATAGAGATCAAGGCCCGACTTATGGCTGAAATGTTCGGCCCGTTCCGCTATGTAATGCTTGATCTCCTCCATTTCAAGACTTCGTGCCTTTTCAAAGCGATCAACCCACTCCTGTTTATTATACTTTTCAAGAAGTTGGGCCAATTGTCTTTCGGGATCATCAACCACCTCCCGTGTGACCAGAAACCGTTTAATGTCCGTTGAGGGTAACCGGGTTTCAAATAGAATCAGGGCTTTTTCAATGGCACTTACCAACCCCCTGGCCCCCGTCTTTTCCGTTGCCGCCAATTCCGCAATGCGTTTCAGGGCGTCGTCTTCAAATTTAACATCAATTCCGTAGGCCCTGAAATCCATCCGTTTGCTGATGATAATGGGGTTGTTGGGGTTTTTGAGGATCTCAAAGAGATCGTCCTTCGTCAGCTCGTCAAATACCACCACCACCGGAAGTCTCCCCACAAACTCCGACTCAAACCCGAACTCAACCAGATCCTGTGCACGGACCTCTTTCAGTATCTCCCATGGAATTTCAGTGGGCCTCACGTCGGCTTCAAAGCCGATCCCCTGTTGCTGCAGTCTTTTCTTTATGATCTCGGTCAAATCGCCGAAAGCACCGCTCATGATAAACAGGATATTTTTGGTGTTGACCACCTTCTTTTCCTTTTTTCCCGTTCGCCGGTAATGCTCAATGGCCTGAATCTGGCTGATGGGATCATGGGGGACCTTCAGGTCCACATCGGTTTCTTCCATGGGTTTCAGTAACGCCCGCTGAACCCCGGTTCTGGATATATCATGCCCGATCAGGTTCTGGGAGGATGATATTTTGTCAATTTCATCAATATAGACGATACCGTTTTCAGCCAAGTCAATGTTTTCATCCGCTTCATAGACCAGGTCCCGGATGAGATCTTCAACATCTCCGCCAACATACCCGGTCTCGCTGAATTTGGTGGCATCGCCTTTTACAAATGGAACACCCAGCTTCTGAGCAATCAGTTTGATGATATAGGTCTTCCCCACGCCGGTGGGACCGATCATCAACACATTGTTCTTGATCATTCCGACGCTTGATTTTTTGTCAGCGCCTGAAAAGCTCTCGCTTTCCATTTGATGATTGAACCTGATTCGGTTAAAATGCGTACATATTTTTGTTCCCAGCACAGCCTTGACCTGACCCTGCTTCACCACAAACCCATCCAGATAAGATTCCATTTCTTCGGGCATCATATAAAAATCATCCATATCCGAGCCCTTGGATCCCGACTTTTTGCCATCCGGGTCTATTGCATCCTTTTTGGGCATAACAAATGGAGAAATAATTTTGACCCGATCGCCATATTTTTTTGAAAGATAATCTCCCAATTCCTTTTCAAGTTCTCGCTGGTTGGGAAGCCTTCCGGCACTCTTTTTTTCGGTCGATTCCATTTCTGACTTTTCCATTGCCAAGTCGCTCCTTGCATTAACCTACGTTCAACACGTTAGGAAAAGATACGCATTGGTATCCTAAATTTCAAGTTAAGGATGACGCCGGGAGGAAACCTTTCCTGAAAAAGGCGGTTGACGACGCACTTTGTTTAAAGTTACAACGCTACGGAATGGTTCCTAAAATTCTGACAAAAACTAAGGATGTGCAAATGACATTCAGACTGGAAATCAGATTGAAAGACACGCTGATAGATGCATTGGGCGCGAGTATTCAAAAAAAATCGAAGGCGTACTTCGGGTTTGACGTGGATGATGTTCGGGTGATCCGGGTTCTGACCCTTGACGCCCATTTTGATGCCGATCAGCTATCACGAATTCAAAACGAGATATTTACCAATCCCATCACCGAACAAAGTGCGTATACCCCAATTCAAAGGGATTTTGACTGGCTCATTTGGGTCGGTTTTCGGCCCGGTGTGCGAGATACGGCGGGAAGTACCGCCCGTGAAGCCATCGAAGATCTTCTGGGTGTCACGTTTAAATCCGGGGAGGCTGTTTACACGTCAAAATGCTATGAAATAAGAGGGGAACTTACTCAAGTTCAGGTCCATCGCATTGCGACGGAGCTTCTGGCCAACGCAGCGATTCAGCAGTGGAAAATTTTCTCCAGGGAAGACTGGAATTCCGAAGAAGGCCTTGGATTCCTGATACCAAAAGTTATCCTGAGCCATGAACCGGAAGTGAAAACTTTGTCCATTGAAAGCAATGAAGCGCTAAAATGCATTTCCAAAGAGAGGAATCTGGCACTTCAGGATCGGGATATCCCGGTGATCCGCGCCTATTTTTTGCGGAAGGACATTTTAGAGGAACGGGAAAAAGTGGGGCTCGGTCTTCCCACCGATGTGGAGCTGGAATACATTTCCCAGGCTCGAAGCGATCACTGCAACCACAACACGTTCCGGGGGAAATTTCATTACCACGACCTCCAGAGCGGTGAGCGGCAAACCATCGACAGCCTCTTTAAAACCTGTATTGAAGCGCCGACCCTGAAAATCCAGTCGGAAAAGGATTGGGTGGTCTCGGTTTTGTGGGATAACGCGGGCGTGGCCCGATTTGACCCCGACCATTACTACTGCATCACGGGGGAAACCCACAACAGCCCGTCCAACATGGAAGCCTATGGCGGGTCCATTACCGGAATCGTGGGAATTTACAGGGATCCCATGGGGACCGGAAAAGGATCAAAACTCATTTTGGGCATGTATGGGTATTGCGTGGGTCATCGGGATTACCATGGGGATCTAGAACCCCACCTTCATCCGAGACGCCTGTTGGTTGGTATTATTGAGGGAGTTCGAGACGGCGGCAACAAAAGCGGTATTCCCACGCCCTACGGCCTGCTTCTGTTTGACGAAAGCTATACGGGAAAATGTTTGGTGTTTGTGACGGCCCTGGGTATCATGCCCTCAAAGGTGGAAAACCGGCCGTCACACGAAAAAACCACGTCCCCGGGCGATCTGATTATTATGAGCGGTGGAAGGGTGGGAAAAGACGGTATTCACGGGGTGACGGCGGCATCCGAAACCTACTCCGAAAACACACCGGCGGGCCATGTGCAGATCGGCGATCCCTATACCCAGAAAAAAATGCACGACTTTCTCCTGGAAGTCCGGGATGAAGGCCTGATTCACTTTATCACCGACAATGGGGGCGGGGGGCTTTCTTCTTCCGTGGGCGAGTCGGCGCGCTTCAGCAACGGCTGTATAGTACACCTGGACAGGGTGCCGCTGAAATATGAAGGATTGAACCAATGGGAAATATGGGTATCCGAGTCCCAGGAACGGATGACCATCGCTGTAAAACCGGAACATCTGGATCGCTTCATGGCGCTCTCCCACAAGCATGCGGTTTTAAGCACCGTCATCGGGGAATACACTGACTCCGGTTTTTTGCACCTGAAATACCACCACGAAACCTGCGCCTACATTCGAATGGATCTGCTGGAATCGGATTTTCCACAATGGGAATTTGATGCGGAGTGGATCCCCCCGAAAATGCGCGGTTTGACGGAACCGATCATCACCGAACCCGAGAATCACGGTGCCCTCCTTCACGCCATGCTGCAGCGGCCTAACATCTGCTCCCGCAACTGGATCGCCAGGCAATATGACCATGAAGTCCAGGGGACCAGCGTCATCAAACCCCTGGTGGGAAAAGAGCGAGATACGCCATCGGATGCCGCAGTAATTCGGCCGGTGCTGAAATCCTTAAGAGGGATTGTCGTATCACAGGCCATAAATCCTGCCTATTCCAAAATTGATACCTACCACATGACCACGGCGACCATGGATGAATCGGTCAGAAAAGTCCTGGCGGTGGGGGG
>JAGHDR010000396.1 GCA_021159825.1 Deltaproteobacteria bacterium
CACCTGCCATCACGCCTTGAAGACGAACAAAAGTTCTGCACGATATGCGTATATTATTTTCTTCCAGTTCCCTTAGATGAAAAAATTGTAAAAATCATGAACGAAGAAAGATGAGCAACATGTCCCCGGGGGAAAATTCCCGCAATAAACGCTGAACAGGAATACAATCTCTTCCATTTCTTTGTAATACCTTGACATTAAAGCCTGCATGTCCTAGTTTTGCTTGGCTTCAGAAAGCGTCGATCTCTGTCCGGATTTTCAATATTAAGGAGAACCATAACCGTGGATTTCGTTAAAAACGCTGGGGTTAAGCTCCCAACAACACTCTTCAACAATATAGAATGGCCCAAATTCCGAATTCCTAAAATTGGCTGGTCCACAATGCCCAAATTGAGAATCGGTGACGTTGTCTCAAAGCTGCCGGTCATACAGGGTGGAATGGGGGTTGGCATATCCCTTTCAGGCTTGGCCTCAGCGGTCGCCGATGAAGGGGGCATAGGTGTTATCGCCGCCAATTCCATCGGCATGCTTGATCCTGATTATTACGCAAAAAACAGGGACGCCAATGCCATCGCCCTTAGAAGGGAAATCAGAAAGACGAGAGAGAAAACCTCCGGCATTATCGGCGTCAACATCATGGTGGCCGTCAATGATTTCCAATCCCTTTTAAGGGTCGCCATCGAAGAAAAAGTGGATCTGGTATTCCTGGGAGCCGGACTCCCCATAAAAGGGATTCCTGTTGAAGATCTCCGATCAGCGGGAGTTAAGGTGGTCCCTATCGTGAGTTCTGCAAGGGCCGCAGGCCTTATTTTCAGATCTTGGGTAAAAAGATACGCAGACATCCCCGACGCGGTTGTTGTGGAGGGGCCGATGGCAGGCGGTCACCTGGGATTTAAAGAGGATCAGATCAATGATCCCGATTTCGCCCTTGAGAATATCCTGCCCGAAACAGTTGCCGAGATAAAGAAATACGAGGATGAATGGCGCAGAACCATTCCTGTAATCGCTGCGGGAGGCATTTATACGGGCGCTGATATATACAATATCTTTAAGCTTGGAGCAAGGGCCGTCCAGTTGGGGACAAGATTCGTGGCAACCCATGAATGTGACGCGGATATCAGGTTCAAAGAATCCTATATCTCATGCAGGAAGGATGACATAGAAATCATCAAGAGTCCCGTTGGCATGCCCGGCAGGGCCATTAAGAACACGTTCCTGAAGGACGTGGCGTCCGGTAAAAAACAGTCCCGCAAGTGTGTCTGGCAGTGCCTTAAGAGCTGTGATATAAAAACCGCCCCCTACTGCCTCACCCTGGCGCTCGATAATGCCGGAAAAGGAATCCTGGATAAAGGATTTGCCTTCTGCGGAAGCAATGCCTACAGGGTCGATAAGATAATATCGGTAAGGGAACTGCTTAAGGAACTCAAGGAGCAATACCTCTGCACCAGAGAGAAGAGCATTTGCAGTCTGCGGGGTGAATATGAAAGGGCCATTGAAAGGCTCGTCGCCTTTAAAGAAGAGTACCTGACCGGATTGAAAGAGGGCCTGAATTCTCTCCGGGATGGATATGAAAGGGGTATGGAAAAAAGGGGTATGTTTCGCGAAGAGCTTTTGAAAAATATGGATACTTCCTTAAGGGATGAATACCGAAACGCCTTTGAAAAAGCGAATCTGCTCAAACAAGAGCTTATAGAATTTTCTCAGCGATATTCATTGCAAAACAGGTTGGAGCCGGAGAGCGCTTGAGACCTCCTTTTAGCTGAAACTTCGATCATCTATTCTTCGACTTTTTTCTTTTCAAGGTTCTTGACAGCGCCCACGTCTTCCGCATAGCGCTGTGAAAGGATCTCCCCGCCACTGCCATGAAAATATTGAATTCCTTTTGAAGATATAGTAGAGAAAAACCATGTTTCGATTCATTCATGCGGCGGATATCCACCTGGACAGCCCGTTAAGGGGTCTGGAAAGCTATGAAGACGCCCCCGTGGATGAAATCCGAAATGCCACCCGCCGGGCCTTTGACAACCTGGTAACCCTTGCCATTGAAGAGGAGGTCCGTTTTGTGCTTCTGGCCGGGGACCTCTACGACGGAGACTGGAAGGATTATAACACGGGGCTCTTTTTCACCGAGCGGATGGGACGTCTGAAACGGCACAACATTTCCGTGTTCATGGTATCGGGCAACCACGACGCCGCCAGCCGCATTTCCCCACATCTTCACCCTCCGGATAACGTAATAACCCTCTCCACCCGCAAGCCGGAGACCATCCTGCTGGAAGACATCGGCGCAACCATCAACGGGCAGGGATATGCTTCCAGGGTGGTCACCGAAAACCTGGCACAACGTTACCCCCAATACCATCCCGGCTACTTTAACATCGGGCTGCTTCACACGGCCTTAAACGGCAGAGAAGGGCATGAACCCTACGCTCCCTGCACTTTGGACGACCTTAAATCCAAGGGGTATGACTACTGGGCACTGGGGCATATTCATCAACGGGAGGTGGTCTCTAAAGATCCCTGGGTCCTTTTTCCCGGCAACCTTCAGGGACGACATATTCGGGAAACCGGGTCCAAAGGGGCATCGCTCATCACGGTGGAAAACGGTCAGGTCACCGACGTGACGCACCATGAACTGGACGTTCTCAGGTTTTGTATGGCCCGCGTGGACCTGACCCATTGCAACACCATCGATGCGGTTCATGATCCGGTCCGTCAGGCACTGGAGGCCATACAGTCACAATCAGATGGGCGCATCCTGGCCGTTCGGCTGGAGCTCACAGGCAAAAGCCCGCTTCATGCCCATCTTCTTTCCGATGCCGCCCGCCTTACGGAATCCTTTCGCAGCGTTACGGCGGGACTGGGGAATATGTGGCTGGAAAAGGTCCTTTTCAAAACCATGGCGGAGGGTCGCCTTCAGGGAATACCCGGTAAAGAAACACCGCTTCACGAAATGATGGCGGCGGTGGATCAACTGAAATGGGACCCGGAGCACACGCAAGATCCCCTTTCCCTGCAAATCCCCGACATCGCAGCGCTCAAAAACAAACTGCCCCCTGACCTTCTGGGAGGCGACGATCCGTTACTTCCGAACCACCCGGAGGGAATCACAGCGCTCCTCAATGATGTCAAGGCGCTCCTGACCGCCCGGCTGAGCCAGCGGGGGAACTTGCCATGAGGATCAAACGGCTCGACCTGATCGCCTTTGGCCCATTCACGGATCAGACCCTGGTTTTCGATTCAAAAGACCCCGGCCTGACCATCATATTCGGTCCCAACGAAGCGGGCAAGAGCAGTTCCCTGAGAGCCCTCAAATCTCTTCTGTACGGGATCCCCGAACGAACCCCCGACAACTTCCTGCATCCCAATGACCAACTCCTCCTGGGCGGCAGCCTGGAAGCCGATGACGGAGAACAACTCACTTTTTTGCGTCGAAAAAGACGAAAAACCTGCCTGTTTGACGCTCATGACAACCCCCTTGGCCCCGAAGCCCTGTCGCCCTTTATTCGGGGTATCGCTCAGGATGAGTTTGAAACCCTTTACGGCATCGATCACGAAGCCCTGGTACGGGGGGGGCGGGACATCCTGGCCCAGAAAGGCGAAGTGGGTCAGGCCCTTTTTTCGGCAGGGGCCGGCATCTCATCCCTCAGGGAAGTTCTGAGCACCCTGAACGACGAAGCGGATCAACTCTTCAGGCCCCGGGCTTCCACCCGCGACATCAATCGGGCCCTTGCCGACTACAAAAAACTTTTAAAAGACATGCGTACCGCGACCCTCTCCGGACAAGAGTGGATGAGGGTGGAACAGGACCTTCGAAAGGCCGAAGCGGAACTGGTGAAGGTTGAACAAAAAAGGAAAGAAACGGATGTTGAGCGGCGGCAGATGGAACGTTTGAAGCAGGCCCTACCCCAACTGACATTGCGCCGACAACACCTGGATCATCTGCAAAGCTTAGGTGAAACCACCCCCCTTCCCGATGACTTTACCAAACGAAGAAAAAAAGCAACAAATGGCCTGCAGAAAGCCCAACAAACCCGAAACACCGCCCTGCACCGGCTGTCGTCACTCAGGGAAAAACAGGGGAGCGTATCGTTTCATCCGGCCCTTCTGGATGAAGGCGAATGGATTGAAGCGCTCTACCAGAAACTGGGCAGCCACCGGAAAGCCATGAAGGACCGTCCCCGGCTGGAAGGAATGCGCATCGGCTGCAAGCGCGAAGCCGCCGCCCTTCTCAGGCAGCTCCCCACGGACCTGCCCCTGGAACAGTTAGAGCGTCTGCGGCCTTTTCTGGGGAAACGAAAGGCCATTCAAACCCTGACCTCAAAATACGAAGCCCTGAAACAGAGCAAAGAGCAGCACCGGCAACAACGCCGCCGTCTGGATGACGCACTTACGGAACTCGACCGTGCTCTTGCGCAAATGCCCCCCTCCCCCAATACCGACGAACTTCTCCAGGCCGTAAAACCGGCTCGAAAATCAGGGGATTTGGACAGCCAGCTGCTTGAAAATACGAGATTGCACGAAACCCGGGAAACACAACTCTTAGAAGAAGTATCACAACTGGGACTCTGGACTGGAAATCTTAAAAAAGTCTGCAAACTCCCCCTCCCCCTTAGAGAAACCATCCTTCGATTTGACGAAAATTTTCGAGCCTGCACAGAAAAGCGGCACGCAGCTGAAAAAGAGCACAAAAACCTGGTGGCGGCACGCGGCCGAATCACAGGTGACATCAGGGAGATCGAGTATTCGGGTGAGGTGCCCACCGAAACGGAGCTGGAACAGATTCGAAAGAGACGGGATGCTCAATGGCAGTTGCTGAGAAGACATTGGCTGCAAGGGGAGAATATTACCCTTGAAAGCCGTTCATTTACTGAAAATAACGACCTGCCGGATGTCTATGAAAGCCATTGTCAAATGGCGGACCATCTGTCGGACCGGCTACGCCGGGAAGCAGACCGGGCCCATAAATTTGCCGCACTCAAGGCGGATCAGCTTGCCAACCGGGAAGCAACGGAAACGGTCCACGAAAACCTGGAAAAGTACACTGCTGAATCTGCCGCCATTTCCAGAAAGTGGGACCTGCTCTGGCAACCCTGCGGCATTGGGCCCCTCCCCCCCAAAGAAATGCTGGACTGGTCCGCCAAATTCGAAAAAGTCCGGTTCGGCGCCATGGCGTTGAACAAAATTGAGGGAGACATCAACACACAAAAAACCCAAAGAGAAAAACTGCGAAATGGGCTTCTGACGGCTTCAAAAAATCTTAAAAACACCCAAACATTCCGGGATGAAACCTTGGAACCGGTTCTCATATTCTGCGAAA
>JAGHDR010000316.1 GCA_021159825.1 Deltaproteobacteria bacterium
GAACAAGGTGGAGCGAGTACGCCCGCTGTAGGAGATGAACTTTAACTCAACCTGGGACCGCCCGCGAGCGTATAAGCGAAACACCGAACTGGCCCTTGCGTGAACGACAGCTTGCTGTTGCCCATGCGAGGGACAACCGCGTCCTCGCGGAACACCCTGGATTTAGGGCATTAGATTGAAACCGCCACCGGGCGATCTGGTTGTTTTGCAGCGAAACTATCGAATATTCAATCTATCCAATGCAAAAAGAAAGACGACGCACGGAGAGCGCCCTGGACCAGGGGTGAAGGTGTGTGTGGGGTTTGCGGCTTTTTGGAACCACACGCCACCTGATGTCCTGGGCCAATGGCGCCTTTAATTGTGCCCGCCACCGGGCGGTCCGATGTATGCTTTAGTGCCTTACAGATTCATTGCTTTGAAAAAAACAAGAAGTTTTTTTGACAGATCTGGAGATCGGCTTATAACGCGGATCTTCGAGGTTTTTTATACTGGTAGTTTTTTTCAGTTTTTGGGTTGCGGGCATAGTTCGCCTTAGTATTGTCTGAATGATCCTGCTTTTTTTTCAACCTTTTCTTCTGCCATATTTTTCCGGATATTACGTTCCATAAGGGAATTGGAAGAAAATAATATACGCATATCGTGCAGGACTTTTGTTCGTCTTCAAGGTGTGATGACAGGTGCATAGTTGGGCTATGTGCCTGTTGTCACAACGTAGAAGACGGGCAAAAGGGCAAGCAGGATGCGTAGATTATTTTTTGGAAGTTCCCTAAGGCTGATAAACCGTGTATCGAGTTTTGTAAATGTTCAGTCACTTTTTTCGGGGCAACATGAAGATAAAAGGAATTCCCAGAAAACCGAGCATGCAACTCATGAGGTAGGTGGATCGCAATCCCATCATATCGCCGCAAAAGCCTACTAGAACCACAATGGCTGAACGGGCCACAAAGGAAATCATCATGAACAATCCGTTCGCTCCGGCGGGGTTCTCCCGCGCATTCTCCTGCACCATGGCCAGCATCACGGGTGTGGTGGAGAGCAGGGTAAAACCGGTTAGCAGGAGCGCCATGAATCTGGGCCAGCCGTCCAGCCGGATGAAGAACAGCAGACTGACCGGAGCAATGAGCAGTGAAAGAAAAAGGATGCGTCGACGGCCCAGGTAATCGCTTACGGATCCCGAAGTGAATACACCCGCTACACCGGCGGTCTGAAAGAGCGTCAAGGCAATACCGGCCAGCCAGAGATTGCCGGTTTCATTTTTGATAAATGTGGGCAAAAAAGTGCCCAGTGAAGCATGCATGAATCCGCGAGAAAACAGAATGGCAATTAAGGGTAAAAGGACATGCCGGGATTCATGCCAGGCGTTTCCGATGGAGGTTTTTTTCTTTTTTCCCGTTTCGTTCAACGGTACATCCCGAAAGCCAAAAAACAGCCATAAAGAAGCCATAATGCCGAAAATCATCACCGGATACGAGCCTTCCAGCCCGAACAGCGAGACGGCGCCGATGGCGGTCAGGGGGCCCAGCGCCCTGGCCAGTTCGCCGCCGGTCATGTAAAGGCTCATACCTTTTCCCACCCGGGACCCCGACAGGCGGGAAATCATGACCGGGGCCGGCACGTGAAAGATGGATACGCCGATGCCAGCCGTAAAAAGCAGGATCACCAAGACCCCATAACTGGGGGCGAGACCGATGAGGCTCATGGGGATGGCCGTCAAAGCCGGTGCAGCGATAATGAAATAGCGAACGCTGATTCTGTCGGAAAGTGCGCCGATATAGGGGTTGAAAAGCGATGGGAGCTGCATCACGGTGGAGAGAAACCCGGCTTGGGTGAGGGACATGGACAATTTTTCAATCAGAAGCGGCAGCAGCGGTGAAAGGAAGCTGGAATACACGTCGTTAATGAGATGACAGAGGGACAAACCGATTACGCCCCCGATTTGAAATGTTGATGGGCTCTGTTTGTTTGACTGAATGGTCTTCATTCAGTTTTTCTCCTGCAATCAGGTTTTGGCGGTGGATCGGTTGAAACAGTTCCCCGGTCGGAAAAAACACGCGTAGCAGATTTTCTTTCGGAATGAAAGAGAAAGAAAATGAAAAATAGAGCATCCTTCATTTTTCGGTTTACACTTTGCTTGAGGGATGGTCTCTCGTTTCCACGCGAGCGTGGGAACGAGGAAACAAAGGTTTTACAATCAGCGGCCACCTGAAAAGGGAAAACCTCATGAATAAAGCATTTCGTAGCGCCGGAATTTGCAAAGACAAGCATTTCGATTGGTTGAAGTATAACAAGCCCTTTCATTTTAAACAGGTATTGTCTTTTCTGAAACGAAGGGCCATGACGGGTGTGGAGGTGGTCACGGAGACCGACTACGGCAGGACGTTTCGAATGAAGAACACCAGGGGCTTTTTTACCGTTACGGACAACCCGGATCAATCGGCCCTGGAATTGAGGATAGCTTGTGATGACATTAGGTGCCATATGGAAACTCATAACAGGGTTCGCAAGATGTTTGACCTTGATACCGACTTTTCGTTGATAAACGAGAGATGCGCCGGAGATGAGCATTTGTCAAAAGGCATGGTGGCGGGTCATGTGCCTCGACTGCCCGCCGCTTTTGATTCCTTCGAATTTGTTGTGAGGGCCATCCTTGGCCAGCAGATATCCGTCCAGGCGGCAACGACGCTGGCTTCACGGGTTGCTGTAAAAGCGGATTTAAAAAGTGATGGCGGTTATCCTTCCGGGCTGGATTTCTTTTTTCCGGACCCAATCGAGTTGCTGAACCTTGATCTCGATGGCCTCGGGATTCCCCGAACCAAACAGGCAACGCTCAAAACCGTTGCACGGGCGATTCTGGATCAGCGTTTAAAACTCATGGCCGATCAGTCTTTTGAAACGTTCAGCAAGGATTTCTCAGCTCTGAAAGGAATTGGAGAGTGGACGGTGCACTATGTGGCCATGAGAGGCTTGGGGATGGCCGACAGCTTCCCCGCCACCGATCTGGGGGTGATTAAAGCATTGACAAAGAAGGGGAGGGCACCCTCGAAAAAGGAGATAATGGAGATGGCTGAACGGTGGCGGCCCTACCGAGCCTATGCCGCTTTATGTCTGTGGAATGATGGCGGGGAAAAAAAATGATGAAGTCCGCGAACCCCGGCAAGGTATCTTAGGGAACTTCCAAAAAATAATCTACGCATCCTGTTTGCCCTTTTGCCCGTCTTCTACGTTGTGATAACAGGCATATAGCCCACTATTCACCCGTCATCACGCCTTGAAGACGAACAAAAGTCCTGCACGATATGCGCA
>JAGHDR010000136.1 GCA_021159825.1 Deltaproteobacteria bacterium
GTAGAGAGGATATTTGAATGTTTCGTCAGGTGTCAGGCTAGCCTCATAAAGGGGTTCAAAATATCCGGTGAAGAGGACCTGCTCGTCTCCATTGTGTCCGGTGGCACGGTAAACCATAAAGTTTTCTCTGATGGCTTTGTTCAGCCGCTCAGGGTTCGGTTTTTCCCTGATAAGATTCAGGAAAGCCGCCTGGCTTTCTTTAACCTGGCGACAGGTAAACGTGTGAGGGCCATAATGGAAGAGGCTTTCAGTATCCAGTTTATTCAAATAGCCCATGTTTTTTTCAAGGGCGGATATCAATGATTCCCAATCCATGTCATCGTTGAATCCGGGATAAAAAACATTCACCGGTTCTAACGTCTCTACATATATTCGGGTCTCCTTCTTGATTGCCGGACGGCAGGCAAAAAGGGTTAGAAAAAGCATCAGAAGAAAAAACTTAAGATAAACTGGATTCCGGTTGTGCATACTTGCCTCTGAAAGGTAGCCTTGTACTTTTCATATTATAAACGGTTCTTTTTTTCAAGAAGGGACAGCCTTAGCGTTCATTCTGATCCAGGAAACAATGAAAATCCATTTCAGAATAAATTAGACTGAGGATGTGGTTTTTTTGCCACAGTTGATTCCCCATGGTGACCCACATTAAAATAGCGATCTCAACAATGTTCATTAACAAGCTGTTTAAAATCAAGCATATAAATGGCGAGCTGTTTTTTTTGGGAGGGTCCGTCCGGTTTATGGCACGCTATTTGCTAGTAAAGTCTGGCGTGACGTAAAAAAGGTGAGCGGACTGCTCTACCTTTCAAAAGGAGAAACCTGTGGATTTCAAACAGCGCACATTGAAGGACGATGTTGGTTGTACCGGATTGGGTCTTCATTCAGGTGAAAAGATAAAAATTAATATCAAGCCCGCCCCGAGTGGCACGGGAATACGGTTTGTGAGAACCGATCTGTCTGAGCATTCGGTTATCGATGCCCGTTTTGACAACGTATTTGATACGACCCTGGCCACAAGTATCGGTTCCAATGGATGTCGGGTATCGACCATTGAGCACCTGATGGCCGCATTTTACGGTTTGGGTATTGATAACGCCCAAGTGGAACTCGATGGACCCGAAGTGCCCATCATGGACGGCAGTTCAGCCCCTTTTGTTTATCTCCTTAAGAGCGTAGGCATAGAAGAGCAGCAAGAGCCAAAACGATTTATCGTGGTCAAAAAACCCTTTAAGCTGGATGATGGCCAACGATCTATTTGTGTATCACCTTCAAAGGAACTCAAGATCAGTTATATGATCGATTTTCAACACCCAATGCTGAGGAATCAGGAGTACGAGTTGTGCTTTTCAGGGGGTGATTTTATCCGGGAAATCAGCCGGGCCAGAACATTTGGGTTCCTAAAGGATGTTCAAACCCTGAAGGAAAACGGGTTCGCCAAAGGCGGTTCCCTGGACAATGCCGTTGTCATTGATGATTTCAGAATCCTGAATGAGGATGGCCTTAGATACAAAGATGAGTTTGTCAGGCACAAGATTCTTGATTTTATCGGGGATCTCTCTCTCTCCCAGTCACCCGTCATCGGTCATTTTGTTGTGAAGAAATCCGGCCATTTCCTGAACCAGAAGATGTTAACGAAACTGATGGCATCCAAAAAGCACTGGAAAATGATGACATTTGGTACGCCTGAGGAATGTACCCGAAACAGCCTCAACATTCCGGCTTTCGGTTTGCCGGAGCTTGTCCCCGTATGATTCTTTAAAGCAATATGATTTTTTAAAAAAGAAAAACCATTTCAGTATTATTCAGCCGCCTCTTTCCTGTCATAAGTTAAGAGGCGGTTTTTTTTGTCATTTAGAGGACGTTCATTGTGACTTCATATGCCATTGCCAAGTGCTGAAATAAGAATTGATGGGGATATGCCTTGCATTTTCCCGTATGCTACCTTATTATCGCCCATTGAAATTTCACAGGTTTATTCTAACGCTTTACCAGTGAATGCTTGCCATATTTTTTCCGTATGGAACCCTGAAGATGAAGATTATTTCAACTTTTAGCAAAGGTCTCAAATTGTCTGTTCTGGCAATGCTTTTTCTGGCTTGCGCCGGACCGTCGCCTGCGATGGCGGAGGATGCCAGGCTAACGGATATTGTGGTTACTAACACCCGTGATCATCTACTGCTCTATTTTACCGTTACGGATTGTTTCACCGAGGATATGAAAAAAGCCATTGATAACGGTGTAAATACCACCTTCACCTTTTTTGTTAATCTAAATGAAGTTCGGAATTGGTGGTGGGACAAAAAAATTGCGGATCTAAAGGTCAGTCATGAGATAAAATACGACAGCCTGAAAAAAGTTTATGAAGTAGGGTTGTCCTCGCAGGATGAAAAGGTCGTTCTTGCCAAAGACTTTGACCAGGCCAAGCGATTGATGGCCGAAATCGTGGGGCTAAAAGTCACTGAACTTCGAAATCTGCATCGAGGAAATCGATATCAGATCAATATGATGGCAGAGCTCGACACCATCAAGCTGCCCTTCTATTTTCACTATGTCTTTTTTTTCCTTTCTTTGTGGGATTTTGAGACCGACTGGTATTCGGTGGATTTCAGATACTGAGAAAATTTACGCCCCGTTGTGTGCCATGAAAGATTATCTCTTAGCCGAATTAAGTGATCTCAAAAGGCGCCGCAGAGAACGTTATGTAATTGCTTTCCTGTGTTTGGTGATCTCGTTTTTGATCTATTTCACCATGCGTGTATTTCATCTGGGGCAGGCCCTGCCCTTTTCCAGCAGCATCATCGCTTTTGCGCTCATCAACATCAATGTGATTTTGCTTCTTCTGTTGCTTTTTCTCACGGTAAGAAACCTGGTCAAGCTGTTGTTTGAGCGAAAGAAAGGCATCATGGGGGCCAGGCTCAGGACGAAACTGGTGTTGGCCTTTGTGACTCTTTCCCTCTTACCCACGACGATCCTTTTTTTTGTTTCGGCACAGTTTATCTCTTCATCCATAGACTATTGGTTTAATCTGCAGATTGAAAGGTCCCTCAAATCGTCACTGGAGGTGGGGCAGGACTACTACAACGGCATTACCGATGAAATGCTTTCTTTTGGCAACGTGTTAAGTCGGGTCATTACATACGAGGGTTTCTTAATCCCCGGCAAAAAAGATGACCTTGAAAGATTCACCGATGAAAAAAGAAAGGAATCCGGGCTTGCATCCTTAAAGGTCTTTTCCAAAGAGCGGGGAATGTTGTCGGTTTCAAAGAACCACCGCATTGATCTTACCTCCTTCAAGGATCCTGCGAGGGATGTTTTGGATCATACGATTCTGGAAGGGACTGATGGACAATATATACAATCATTGCCCCACGGCGATCTTGTGGGGGGCGTTGTGCCGATTTTTTCTCGAACTGCTTCCAAGGCCGTGGTGGGTTTGCTGGTCCTGACACGTTTTGTTCCCGGATCTTTTGTGAATCGGCTGCATGCCATTTCAAAAGGCCTTCAGGAATACCGGCAACTCAAGATGCTCAAGACCCCCATTAAGGCCAGTCACATGATTACCCTTTCTATCGTAACCCTGTTGATCATCTTTACGTCCGTGTGGTTTGGGTTTTATATTTCCAAGGAAGTCACTGTTCCCATAAACGAACTGGCTGAAGCGACCCATCGCATCGCCTCAGGGGATTACGACTTTTTTATTGATCTGGAAACGAAAGATGAGATGGGTTTGTTGGTGAATTCCTTCAATCGCATGACCATGGACCTGAAAATCGGAAAGAATCGTTTGGAATCAGCCAACCAGGAGCTGGTTGCCGGCAATCTGGAGCTGGAACAACGTCGGCAGTATATGGAGATTGTCCTGGCCAATGTGGCCGCCGGGGTGGTGTCCGCTGATGCCAGGGGTCGAATCCTTACCATTAACAAATCTGCGGAAAGAATGCTCAACATCAAGGCAAAAAGGATCATTGGAAAGAACTACAAAGGGCTCCTGTCCTATGAAAACAGAAAAATTGTTGATGCCTTTATCCGGGATGGGGGGCTTCTTCGAAAAGGCTTTATGAATAAACAATTCCGCATATCAGCCGGGAATCGGCAATTGACATTACTGGTGAGCCTGAATGTGCTTCAGGATGACCGGGAGCAGTATCTGGGGCTGGTGGCTGTTTTTGAGGATCTGACCGAGATTGAAAAGGCGCAACGAATGGCCGCATGGCGAGAGGTGGCGAGACGCATCGCCCACGAGGTCAAAAATCCACTGACGCCCATTCAGCTTTCAGCCCAACGACTTAAGAAACGTTACGGTGAGAAGCTGGGTGGTGAAGATGCAAGAGTATTTCTCGATTGTACGGGGATGATTATTGCCCAAGTGGATGAATTGAAGCGTCTTGTCAATGAATTTTCCAATTTTGCCCGCATGCCCGCAGCAAACCCGGCGCCTTCGAATATCAGTGAAATTATCGAAGAATCTTTAACGCTTTACAGGGAGGCGCACAAGGACATTTCCTTTATGTTCAACCGTTCCGGGAATGTGCCCATCTTCAACCTGGACCGGGAGCAGATAAGGCGTGTGATGATCAACCTGTTGGACAACGCTATCGAGGCCATGGAAGGCAAAGGCGAGGTGGTGATTGATTTGGATTATGACAGTGTTTTGAAAATGGCTCGAATTGAGGTTGCGGATAACGGCCGGGGCATTGATTTCCGGAACAAGGCAAGGTTGTTTGAGCCTTATTTTTCCACCAAAAAGCATGGCACCGGTCTGGGACTTGCCATCGTCAACACGATTATTACGGACCATGATGGGTTTATCAGGGTGAAGGACAATCACCCGAAGGGAACGAAATTCGTAATCGAACTGCCAACGCGGACATGATTTTGGTTAAGGTTTGGTAACGCATGATGGTTTTATATCATTTTATATGGACATTTCCGCTGTTTTTTTTGATCATGGCCGCTTCTTTTTCGGGAAGCAAACGCTTAAGGGAGCGGCTTGCCCTGGACTTGCCGAAAGGGTTGCCCAAAAAAGGCAATCTTTGGGTACACGCCCTTTCGGTGGGGGAAGTGCTTTCGGCTGTTCCCTTGGTGGCACAACTGAAAGTGGCATTTCCCGAAAAAGACATTGTACTTTCCGTGACCACCAGAAGCGGTATGGCGTTGGCAATGGAAAAATTTTCAGGCCGGGTTGCGTGCATTATGACGTTGCCGTTGGATGCTTGGTGGTGCATAAGACGCGTTATCAACTGCGTGAGGCCTTCGGTTTTCATTCTGGTTGAAACGGATTTGTGGCCCGGATTGCTCGGTTTCTTGAAACAGAAAGGTGTCAGGAGTCTTCTGGTGAACGGCCGGATTTCCCCCCGTACCCTGAAATCCTACAAAAAGGCGCCGGCTGTGGTGAGGCGGTTGTTTGCCCCTTTAGAGTATTGCCTCATGCAAACGGATCTGGATCGGGGCAGGTTGCTGCAGTTGGGGGTGGAC
>JAGHDR010000372.1 GCA_021159825.1 Deltaproteobacteria bacterium
CCCCAAAATGACGAGAATAAGTCCGACGAATACATTCAGGACATCCGGAAAAGGCTGACGCACCACGGCCAATTGAAAGATCAAAATAACGAGTATGATCGGAAGGAGATCTCGACAGGCCCCCACGATATTCAGGCCAAATCTCCTGAGGGGATTGACAATATACTCTAACAGTTCACTTTTTCCAGCCATATGTTTTTAAACTCTGTTCGAAAACGAATGTTTCGGAAGAATGACATCTTCAGCGAACCGCGTCAATACTTTATGGTCTGACCCGGGCGGTGGCTTTGGCCTCAAGAGGGTCATCGGGCCAGTAATGTTTGGGGTAGCGGCCTTTAAGTTCTTTTTTCACCTGTATGTAACCACTCTCCCAGAAACCCGCCAGATCCCGGGTGATCTGAACCGGACGGCCGGCCGGCGAAAGAAGATGAATCAACAAGGGTTGACGTCCGCCGGCCACGGTCGGGGTCTTCGAGAGGCCGAACATCTCCTGTAACCGGACCGCCAGCACCGGTACAGGGCCGCCATAGTCGATGGGAATCCGTGAACCGCTGGGAACCACCAGGTGAGTGGGCGCCAGCGCATCAAGGGCTTTTTGCCGGCGGTAGGAGAGAATGCTGAAAAGGATCCTCTTGAGATCTACCCGGGCCAGGTCACTCAGCCGATTCATATTGACCAGGTAAGGGGTAAGCCATTGCTCCAGGTTCGATTCAAGCCCCTGATCAGAGACGTCGGGCCAGGTGTTGTCATCTTTCAATAAACGCCGCAGAAAACAGACGCGCTCCTGCCATCTGCGTAGGTGCTTACGCCATGGCAGACACCCGATCCCTTTTTCCTTGATGCCCGCTAGAAAAACGTTCAGCACTTTTTCGGAATCCGGCGCAGAAAGACGTTCACTGCGCAGGGTGATGGCCCCCAGTTTCAGGTGGCGTTCTGATTTCACCCGACCCCGTTCCGCGTCCCAACTGACGGATTCCGACCACTTCAGTTGGTCTTGAAACTGTTTCAAGAGGGTATTCAAACGGTAAGACGCGGCTTTATAAATCCTGGCTTCACTCCCTTTTCCATCCAGCTCCGCCGCCACCAGAAATGGTTCGCCCCCAAGGGGTGAGGTTTCATCCAGGAAGGCACCGCGGCCGCTGCTTAGCAGGAATTTTCCTTTAAAACCTGATCGAAGATGCGCAATCCGGCCCGGATAGGCCCACGCCAGTAACCGCCCCAAATCATCCGTGTCGCCGTTTTCCGCCTTTATGCCGAGACGTCGGCGCAAGTGCTCCGAAACGCGCATGGCACGGATCACGGCCCCTTTATCCACGGTAACCCCCGGAATGGTAAGGGGCCGGTTTTGCCGCGCAGCACGAATAAGATCCACCCGAAGCCCCACGTCCGCATCCTGCCGACCCGGTTCAAACCGCACCACATCCCGTTCTCCAAGCAGGGCCGCCACATCACAGGCGACGGCCCCCTCCCCTACTGACCTGGCTGCAATGAGCATATGCGCCAGCCTCGGATGAACCGGGAGATCAGACATTGACCGACCATGAGGCGTTACTTTATCATGACGGTCCAACGCATTTAATTCTCTTAGCAAATCATAAGCGCGCTGAAATGACCCCTCAGGCGGCGAATCAAGCCAGTGAAATGCCCCGGGATCATCCACACCCCAGATGGCCAGTTCCAGGACCAGGCCTGCCAAATCCGCCTCCAGAATTTCCGGCCGATGTGCCGCGGTAAGGGTTGGGTGCATCTGTTGAGACCACAGGCGCAGGCAGAGACCGGGAGCGGTGCGTCCCGCCCGCCCTCGCCGTTGATCGGCCGACGCGCGGGATACGGGAACCGTTACCAGTCGCGTGAGTCCGCTTCGAGGATCAAAACGCGGACTCCGCAGCAGACCACTGTCCACGACGACCCGAATGCCCTCAATGGTCAAACTGGTTTCAGCAATGGATGTGGCCAACACAATCTTTTGCAGGCCTTCAGGCGGCGGCAAAATGGCCTGGTCCTGTTCCTTTCGACTCAAATTGCCGAAGAGCGGTGCAATGCGCCATTTTGACCCCAGTCGGGCGCTCTTCAGACGGCGTTCAACCTTCCGGATTTCCCCCGCTCCGGGAAGAAAGACCAGGATGCTGCCCATTTCTTCACGCACCGCGGAGAGTACCGCCCGGAAAAGGGCATCTTCGGACCAGGCCGGCGTATGATCGCCCATATATCGGGTTTCCACGGGGAATAGCCGTCCGGGACACGAGATCACCGGCGCATGGTTCATCATGGCGGCCACCGGACCTGTTTCAATGGTGGCGGACATGACCAGAAGCCTTAAATCAGGGTTAAGTACCCCCTGCATGTCCAAGCACAGGGCCAACCCCAGGTCCGCATCCAGACTGCGTTCGTGAAATTCATCAAAGATGACCAACCCAATGCCTTGAAGGGAGGGATCGCTTTGCATCATCCGGGTGAGCACCCCTTCGGTAACCACTTCGATGCGGGTTTTAGGGCTGACCCGACTGTCCATTCGCACCCGGTACCCGACCCGCTGTCCCACCGCTTCATTCAACAAATGACTCATGCGCATGGCCGCGGCCCGCGCCGCCAGCCGCCGGGGGGCCAGCATGATCATTTTTTGACCCTTTAGCCACGGCTCATTTATAAGCGCAAGTGGAATGCACGTGGTCTTTCCGGCGCCCGGCAGTGCTTCAAGCACCGTATTAGCGTTTTCGGCAAGCGCCCGCCTCAAATCATCCAAAACCGCATCAACGGGCAAGCCAAAGGGGTTCATACTTATCTTTTCCAAAAAGACGGGAAGAAGATAACCAAGGCCGAAAACATTTCCAGCCGACCCACCATCATGTTCCAGGCGAGAAACCATTTGCCCGTATCGGAAATATGGGCATAATTTTCCGATGCGCCGATGGCGCCGAATCCCGGACCGATGTTCATGAGGGAGGCGATGACGGAACTGATGCCCGTCAGATAGTCC
>JAGHDR010000094.1 GCA_021159825.1 Deltaproteobacteria bacterium
CGGTCGGTAGCAATTACAAGATCAAAGGACGAAACATCTTCCTGTTCCCAAGCCCCCGATAGGGCGCGTACCCCGCATGATAACTCCCGCCAGGGCGAAACCAACTCGCGGGCGATGATCTCGACATCGTGTCCCCGTGCGGAAAGGCCTTCCGCCTGATCGAAAACGACCTTCACCCCACCCCAAAGTGCGGTGGTTTCCAGACAAAACGCGATCTTCATGGTAAAACCTCATTCGCCCATCAATATGAATAACCATCTTGATCAAAAGGCGCAACAATTGTATGATCTAAAACAAAAATGGTTATCGTTTGGGTGATAATTTTTTATCCCTTATGAATCATGTGAGCTTCTTTGAGAGCTTCGCTAAAAGGAAAACGCGTTGAGAGACCCAATTGTGGATCAGCAGGATGACCTGTGCAAAACAAAAACCTTCTGGGATAACTATCAAACAGGGGGTGGAAACGCCAAACGCGCCAGTTGGTGGGATTCGCCAATCATCGTAGCGGAATGCCAAAGACGGATCAGCGGAAATGCCAACATGGATATTTACCAGTTTTTCAAGAAGTGCCTTCAGGGACGTCCACTTGAAAAGGGGATCAGCATCTGCAGCGGTTCAGGAGAATTCGAACGGACTTTGATGGATAACGGCCTTTGCCGGCAGATTGATGCTTACGAGCTATCAGTAAAGCGGGTTGAAGAAGGCAGGACAATGGCTGAAAAGGGCGGTTACAACATCCGTTTTTATCGGGAAGACGTCAATCAAGCGGTCTTTAGACCCGATTATTATGATATCTTTTTTTCCTGGTCGGCCCTTCACCACATTGAAAACCTGGAAGGCGTCATTTACAATGCCAGGCGGTGCCTCAAAAAAAAAGGGGTTCTGGTGGCCCAGGAATATATCGGGCCAAACCGTTTTCAGTGGACCCATAAACAACTTGAGATCCTGAATCGGGTGTTGAAATGCTTACCTGTGCGCTTGAGAAAGGATCCGAAAACCGGCAATGTCAAAAAGAGAATTGATAGACCCACCATCAATCATATGAAAGATACGGATCCGTCCGAGGCCATAAGATCGAACGAGATCATCCCGGCACTTCAAAAACACTTCAATATCATCATCCTGAAGTACTTCGGCGGTGCCATTTTCCATCCCTTGTTTGACCATATCATGAGCAATTTCGATCCTGAAAACGATACCGAGGCAGCACTGATCCGAATGATTCTGTTACTGGAGCGGGTGATGACGGAAGAAAAGATTCTTAAGGATAATTACGCCATTATTGTTGCGGAAAGGAAATAGACCGTTGCCAATTGAATCTCGCGGATAGATCAACGAGCCGGTCGCTTTTTCTTGCTTTTCATCTGGAAATGGTGCTGCCACTTATTCCCCTTCAATATCCACCGATCGCCAATGGGCAGCGGAACTCCCTTTGGTAACCCAGCGACCTGGCAAACGGCCGAAAGAGTGACAATGCCGTTATCTCCCTCTATTTTAACATCTTTGGTTTTTACCGAAGAGGTGGAAATTTTGGCTGCGGCTTTAAGTTGTTTTTCGTATGTTTCGAAAGGGGGGAGGCCATCTTTTGCCTCTTCCTTATAGGTGTACTGATAATTTTTGTTCACCAGTCGCTCTGTCCAGTATCGCTCCGCCTGCGTTTCCAGGGTTGCCTTGGGATCGGCCATCCGGGTTTCGCAGGCAAGTGTCAGCAAAAGGACCAACGAAAAAAACAATGCAAACCATAAGTAGCGGTGTTTTAATAATTTCATCGACATTTTTTTACTCAAATAAGGATTTTTTTCTAATTTGTTAATGGATGCCCGGACGACGCTTACAGACCCGCATGGCTCATTTGCCTTGGCGGGGCACCGTTAAAAAAACGCGAATTCCGCCTGTATTATTTTTTCCCGAGGCATAATTAAAAACAATATCGTTGAATCCGTCTCGATTCAGATCGACGCAATAAATTCCAGAAAGCCTCTGGAGTCCTGTTTCGGGAAGGCCTGAGACCGCTACCTGGCACCATTGTGCATTTTTTCGGGAAAACACTTTGAGTCCTCCCGCCGCCGTACCGCCTACAATTTCGGGGAGCCCATCGCCATCCAGATCCCCAGCGGCGACAGCGAAATAAACCTCTTGGTCGGGGAGTCCCTGGGAGATATCTTTAAAGCCATCCTCCTCACTTAAAAAGGCCTTCAGAACTTTCGTACCATCCGCTCGAAAACCTGTGATACTGACCACGAGATCATCTCGCCCATCCCTGTTCAGGTCGGCAAAAGCCACGGAGCGGTAATGACGCCCGGTGGGCAGTCCCTGATTGAAGGGCGTAAAGCCCCCCTTTCCGTCTCCGATCCAGACGATGAGATCCTCCATGTGTTGGAGCGAGGCGATGCCGATATCCACATTGCCGTCGCCGTTCACATCTCCCGTGATGATTTGGTCGGCAAAAAGTCCATTAGTCATTTTCTCGTCCCCAATACGCCGGCACTGACATCCGGTCGGGGTTCCGAGGCAGACCATTGCGCCTCTTTTGGGGCTAATCTTTTTCTTGTGGGAAACGGCTTCTGAAACCGCAGCAATATCCGCAATGCCGTCATGGTTAAAATCGGCGGATACCAGAGCCCGTGTGGCAAAGTCTTTCACGGCGGGAAGGCCTTCGGAAAAAGCACTATACTGGCCGTCCCCCCGGCCTTTCAGCCCGTGAAGGCCCGCATAGTGTATGGCAAGGGCCATGTCCGGAATGCCGTCGCCGTTGAAATCCGCCGCTGCAATGTCCCCATAATCATCAGAGACATTCGCGGGCACATGCGGAGGAGAGGATAACCACTCCCCTTTGCCATTTCCAAGCCAGACATAAGGCCTTCGCTCCTCCTTGGCTGCCTTTCTTGGGGGGGGTGCCAGGATATCCAGGTGTCCGTCCTTGTTGATGTCGCAAAAGGATATCCCCTCACGCCACTGGCCCACCACCGGAAGGCCTTCTGAAGATTCCACGAAGGCAAGGATTTCCACTCCTGCCTTCCCATCCGGTCGTTGCGCTCCGTTATCGCTGGCAAAAAGGCTTAGAAGAGTGATGACGAATAGAAAAATAAGCATGCCGGTTATTGATTTATGCATAGATATTCCTGGAATTCAGCGTGTGAGGTAAATAGTCCCCTTCAATAGAAACAGGGTTTGTTGACACTAAAAAAAAGCGGGCCAGCAAGTGGCCCGCTTTTTCTTGTTATGGTTATTGCCGTTGATTCACCACAAATCCATTTTATGGGTTTGCTATGGGACTTGGGTGTAGTCGCAGTCACCTCTCCACATCTGGGTCAGCACCGTC
>JAGHDR010000054.1 GCA_021159825.1 Deltaproteobacteria bacterium
AGGGAAGCCTGGTCATAAGGGCGGCGACATTCGTTTCGACAGGGCTAAGAACGACACCGGCAATTTTCTCAGACAACGCAACGATACCTATATCTCCACGATGTTCGATTATTTCAGGATCGATTCTAAGTGGCCGGGAAGAGCAAAAGTTCGGCGGAAAATACAAAACGAGGCTAGTCTTACAGCCATCCAAAAAGCCAAGGTACTCGAGACCGAAACGCATAATGAGATCGTAAGATCCTTTCCCGGATATGGTTCGGAAAATCGCTTTATCCCATATATCGAAATGCATGAATTCGAAGCGCTGCTTTTCAGCGATGCTGATATCCTGGCTGAGAAAACCGGAATAGACATAGCGCAAATCCGAATAATAATTGAAGGGTTTGATAACCCGGAAGAAATAAATGATGACCCGGTGAAAGCACCATCCAAACGGCTTGGGACCTTAAAGCGTGGCTACCGAAAGGTTGCCATGGGTAAAATCGTTTCTGAGGCCATAGGAATTCAAACCATACGGAGACAATGCCCCCACTTCGACGGCTGGCTGACAAAACTTGAGCATCTCAAAGAGGACGCTGAAGCTTAAATCCAGGGAGCGCAAATTTTCCTTTGTGGACGGGCACTAAATAGGGAGGGAATCATGATCAAAGACAATATAAAACAAATTCAGACGCAATTACCTGAAGGGGTTCAACTTGTAGGCGCTGCCAAAACCCGCTCACCGGAAGAGGTCATCGAGGCGATTGAGGGGGGGCTTACGATCATCGGGCACAACTATGTTCAGGAAGCGGAGAATCTCCATGCTGCGATTTCCAGGCCGGTAAAATGGCATATGATCGGGCATTTACAGTCGAACAAAGCCAAAAAAGCGGCCGCAATCTTTGATATGATCGAAACCGTGGATTCCCTGAAGCTGGCCAAAGCCATTGATAAGGCCTGCAACGGATTCAATAAAACAATGCCGATCCTGCTGGAGATCAATAGCGGTGAAGAGCTCCAAAAGGCTGGCGTCATGCCGGAGGCGGCTGCCCGGCTGATCAAAGAAATGTCCACGCTGTCGCATGTGAAAGTCAGGGGGCTGATGACCATGGGACCTTTCACCGGTGATCCTGAGGAGAGCAGACCCTATTTTCGAAAGACCAAAAAGCTCTTCGATGAGATTAAAACCTTGAACCTTGAAAATACGGAAATGTCGCTTCTTTCCATGGGCATGTCCAATTCCTACCAGGTCGCCATTGAGGAAGGGGCCAATCTGGTGAGAATCGGCACAAAGATTTTCGGAGACCGCACTTATGGTGCATCGTAAGATGTAATCGTAGAAAATCATCTCCATTGCCGAGGCCCTGAGCATTTTTTATGAAAAACAAGGCAAACAAACTGATCTCCGGAGGCATACGGTTTTTTGGAGAGGATATATGGAAAATCCGCCTGGATGCCATTCCCATGTGGAAAGCCCTTTACATTCGCCCCTTACGGGTTGTGCTGCTTGCTTTTCGTTCCTTTAATAAAGACCAGTGCATGTTCAGAGCATCTGCCCTAACGTTTTATTCGCTCTTATCCATTGTTCCGGTTCTGGCCATGGCGTTTGGCATTGCCAAAGGGTTTGGGTTCCAGGAAGCCCTGACGCGCCAGCTCCAGGAAAGTTTCTATGGACAGGAAGAAGTGATTGAAAAAATGACCGTATTTGCCCACTCCATGCTTGAGAGCACCCAGGGTGGCCTGATTGCGGGGGTGGGGGTTCTGGTTTTGTTCTGGACCGTGATTCGGGTTCTGGGAAATATTGAAAGCGCCTTTAATCACATTTTGAATTTTCCAAAATCCAGGAGTCTGGAGCGGAAAATCAGCGATTATATGGCCACCATGTTCATCTGTACAATATTGCTGGTTCTGTCAAGTGCGCTCACCGTTGTCGTCAAGAGTCAGGTGACATCCGTGGTTGAGTCTTTTTCTATTTTGGGGACTGTAAGTCCTGCCATTTTCTTTTTCATGAAACTGCTGCCCTATTGTGCCATTTGGCTCCTGTTTACGGTTCTCTACATGTTTTTGCCCAATGGAAAAATCAGCTGGCGGTTCGGATTGCCGGCCGCCATTGCAGCCGGCACCCTGTTTCAGTTGTTTCAGTGGGCCTATCTCTCATTTCAGTTCGGCGTAACCAAATACAATGCCATTTACGGTAGTTTTGCGGCGCTCCCCCTCTTTCTTGTCTGGTTGCAGATAAGCTGGTTGATTGTGCTGTTCGGTGCTGAACTGCTGTTTTCCATTAAGAGCGAAAAGGATTATGATTTTGCACCGGATTTTGCCCGGATCAGCTACCGGTTAAGAAAGACCATTATGCTGCAGGTGGTACACTTTCTTGTGAAACGTTTTTGCCAAGGGGCTCCCCCCGTCACTTCAGCCCGGATGGTCGAAGTGCTCAGAGTTCCAAAGTCCTTGTTACAACAGATTCTTGCGGAGGCGATGGCGGCTGGAATTGTTTCGGAAATCTGCTCAAAAGGAGAGGACACACGGGCTTATCAGCCGGCCCGGGATGTGGACCTGCTGACTGTAAAATATGTCATCGACAAGGTGGAACAGCAGGGAATAAACCATATTTCAATGCTTTCAGGTCCCGATTTTGAAAAAATTGAGGAGAGACTAAATGGCTTGGATCGTTTTGCGCAAAAGGCATCGGAAAATGTGCTGTTAAAAGAGATCTGAAACAATAA